>CALPNW020000186.1 GCA_943325035.2 Sphingobacterium thalpophilum
ATGGTCTTTTCTGCATGCACCCGGTCTTCGGCCGATAAAACCAATACCGGAGCCACTTCTACCGCAGTGTGCGCAGGTATAGCGATTGAGCTGAAAACACCTCGTCCTTTGAGAGAAGAAGTTGCTATAAACAGAATGGGGAGTATCATTGAAGCAACAAATTAGTAAATTCTAGCTAAATTGCGCCCATGTCACTGGAACTGGAACAACCCGACCTGTTCGAACAATTCGAACAACTGATCGCAAAAGAAGTTACCCTGGAGATCCGGGAATTTTTAAACGACCAGAAAATCAGTGATGTGGCCGAACTCATCAATGAATATCCGGAGTTTGAGGCACAGATCATTGCCAATATGTCTATCCACCGGGCAGCGAGTGTATTCAAGATCCTCGACATCTCTCAGCAGAAAGACATTGTAAAGGAACTGCCTCCTTCTAAAACGGCAGAGCTGTTGAATGAACTTCCTGCCGATGACCGAACCGACTTTTTGGAAGAACTTCCTAAAACGGCCATCCGCGATCTGATCAAATTACTGGATCCGGAAGAAAGAAAAATCACCTTATCCTTGCTCGGATATCCCGAAGACAGTGTGGGCCGATTAATGACACCCGACTATGTGTATGTGTACGCAGAAAATACGGTAGAACAGGTATTTGAAACCCTTCGCAAACATGCGCGCAACAGTGAAACCATTGATGTGGTGTATGTGGTAGACGAAAACGGGTACCTGGTAGACGATCTGAGAATCAGGGACGTGATCTTAGCCACGCCCGAAAAAAGAGTAGCCGAAATTATAGACGGAAGGGTTGTTTCACTCAACGTAAATGACGATCAGGAAAATGCCAGTCAGGTATTTAAAATGAACAACCGCGTGGCATTGCCCGTAGTGGATGAACATAATCTGCTGCTGGGAATTGTAACCATCGATGATATGTTGTGGGTAGCCAATGAAGAGTTCAGTGAAGACATGCAGAAAATGGGGGGAACAGAAGCGTTGAACGAACCCTATCTGGATATGCCCCTGCTGAAATTATTCCGCAAAAGGGTCAGCTGGCTGGTGGTATTGTTTATTGGTGAAATGCTTACTGCCACTGCCATGGGATTTTTTGAGGATGAAATAGCCAAGGCCGTGGTGCTGGCACTCTTTGTGCCATTGATCATCTCCAGTGGCGGGAACAGCGGCTCACAGGCTTCTACGCTCATTATTCAGGCAATGGCCATCGGAGAAATCACAGTAGCAGACTGGTGGAGGGTATTAAGAAGAGAACTGATCAGTGGATTGTTGCTGGGAACCGTATTGGGCATCATCGGATTTATCCGCGTAGCCTTATGGCACTCGATTGTTCCGCAAATGTATGGGCCGCATTATATGATGATTGCCGCTACGGTAGGCTTTTCGTTGATTGGTGTGGTGTTATGGGGAACGCTGAGCGGGTCTATGTTGCCGCTATTGCTGAAGAAATTAGGTGCCGATCCGGCCGTGTCGTCTGCGCCATTTGTAGCCACGCTGGTAGATGTAACCGGACTGATTATTTACTTCAGCTTCGCTTATTTATTTTTGCAGGGATTATTGCTCTAAATAAGTGGCCGCAAACTGCCGCGCAACAGTAACCTTACAACGCAATAGTAAAATAATAACGCAATAGTAAAATAACAACGCCACAGTAAACTTACAGCGCAACAATCAACTTACTCCGCCGAAGCTTCTTTTTCATTCATTAAATAAGCTTTAATGAACCCGTCAATTTCGCCATCCATAACGGGGCCAATATTGCCTACTTCATAATCGGTGCGGTGGTCTTTGATCATCTTGTATGGATGAAACACATAGCTTCTGATCTGGCTGCCCCACTCAATTTTTTTCTTGCCGGCATTGGTTGCATTGAGGGCTTCCTGGCGCTTTCTGAGCTCTTCTTCGTAGAGCCTGCTCTTGAGCATTTTCATGGCCAGCTCTCTGTTCTCGCCCTGTGTACGGGCCTGTTGACATTCAACAATAAAGCCGCTGGGTAAGTGTTTCAGCCTTACCGCTGTTTCCACTTTATTTACGTTTTGTCCACCACTTCCACCACTACGGTAGAAAGCCCATTCCAGGTCGGCAGGGTTAACATTAATTTCTATGCTGTCATCAATTAAGGGATATACAAATACAGAGGCAAAGGAAGTATGTCTTCTGGCATTGCTATCAAAGGGAGAGATTCTTACCAACCGGTGAACGCCACTTTCTGCTTTTAAAAAGCCGTAGGCAAAGTCTCCTTCGAACTGAAGGGTAGCACTTTTAATGCCCGCGCCATCTCCTTCCTGAAAATCAATTTCGGTAACCGTCCAACCCTGCTTTTCGCCGTACATTCTGTACATGCGCAGCAGCATCTGGGCCCAGTCCTGGCTTTCCGTTCCACCAGCACCCGCATTGATCTGTAATACCGCCGGCAATTCATCTTCCGGCTTATTCAACGTGCTTTTAAATTCAGTTTCTTCGATCTGCTGAATGGCATAATCGAATGCCAGTTTCGTTTCCTCTTCGGTGGCATCCCCTGCTTTCCAGAAATCGAACAGCAATGCAAAATCCTCTACTGCATTTTCAACCTGCTTGTAGAGTTTAAGCCAGTATTCGTTTACTTTAATTTCTTTCATGACGGCCGTAGCTCTGGCATTGTCATCCCAAAATCCGGGTGAAAGTGAAAGTTGACGGTCGGTTTCTACCTTATATGTTCGGTTAGCGACGTCAAAGAAACCTCCTCAGGACTAATACGCGATCCCTCATACTTTTAATCTGCTCTTGTGTCATAGCAGCGAAAATACGAACATTGACTGATTAGCCCGTTATAATTTCACTGGTAGGTGTACAATATTGGACAGCGGCATTTTGTTGACTTTCAACAATGCATGGATCACTGCAGAAGTTCCCTCGCAAATAGCGGTATGGGAGATTATGACGCATTCATCTGTTTAAATCAACTAAATGGTTTTAAACACAGTGGATAATAAAAATACTACAAACCTCGTAAGCCGGATTCTGTTTCAACTCCATCATTTATCTAGCCAGCTCATTACTGAGCTGATCTTGCTGCCTACCCTGGATCTCGGGCGAGCAGCCCTCCAACAATCCTATACATGGCATTACAGTACCCAAGGTTTACCCGCTACAGGTGTTACCACCTGCGGCCGTGAGCTCTTACCTCACGTTTTCACCTTTTTCACAGTTACCTGTGATAGTTATTTTCTGTGGCACTTTCTCTTTCTTACCTGCGTAAGAAGCCGGCTCTTAACCGGTGGGTTGCTCTATACTGTCCGGACTTTCCTCCCCGATTACTCGGAGCGATGGCTCGGGTTTGTAGCATCTAAAGATAAGGAATGAGGGCTAGCCGAACCTATAAAAATGGATATTGAGAGGCATACCCGATAAAATACCCATCAGTTGGCAGACAACCGGTTGGCAGGCGAAGCCCTAGGGTGTTACTTGTATTCGAAATAAACCTGGGTGGCTCCGTACCCAAAACGGGAATCGTATTGGTTGATGAAGTGCTTCACTTCGCGGCGGGTTTTGAGGAACTCATGAATTTCTTCGCGCAGTTTGCCCGTACCAACCCCGTGAATCACGGTCATTTCGTACTGGTGATGGGCAGACGCAATATCCATCCATTTCTCCAGCTCGCTGAGCTGAAGGGTGAGCATTTCAAAATTGCTCATCGCCTTGTAATCGTCTGTCAGCTTTTCTATGTGGAGGTCTATCACGGTGCGGGCGGGCGGTAAATGTTCTCTGGCTTTACCGGCATCGTATACTTTATAGCCTTTGGCCACCAGGCTGTCCATCGGAAAATACTCGGCTTCTTTGTTGGGGTATTGATCGAACAAGAGGTAGCTGAAGCTGGGCTCATTGCTTTCTTTGAGGGCTTCCACTTTCTGAAACACCTGTTTGGGTTTCAGTTTAAGGGCAGCTTCAAAATGGGTGGCTTTGTTCTTCTGCGGTTGCTGCAGGCTGAACTCGAACGTAAAATAAGGGCTGTCGTTCACGGCCGCAAAGTCTATATCGTGCAGGTAAAAATCATGGAAAGGCAGGATCTCGTTGAACAGTTCAAAATTGGTGACTCCGTTGAACTGCTGCGAGTAAATGAATTTAAAACCTACGCTGGAATTGTTGAGCAGGTGAATCTTGAGTCGGTCTACCACTTCGTCATTAAAGTCATCTAACTCAAATTTGGGAATAAAGCTGAGCCAAACCCCGTTCTCCACCTTCACTTTGCTGGGCTGGGGTTTTTCTTTGGGGATCTGGTCTATATAGGTTTTGGGTTCCAGCTTTTTAGAAGGAATGAGCTTTTTTTCGGTAAAGCGCTTGAAGTAAGGAAAGTCTATCTGATCCATATAGGCCGGGAACTTAACGCCCCTCACCTCTATCAACACCATTTTATCGTTGATGATCTCAATCACTTTTCCCTCTTCATTGCTGAGCAACACAAGAATATCATCGCCTACCTGGTACTTCATGTTAGTATTTACGCAAAAGTAATACTATAAAATAATATGGGGGGAATCAGGTTTTTGGAGCGGAGAATAATAACCGCTCCATTTGTTCCATACGGAATTTTATGGCCTCTAACGGATCATTACATTCTGTAGCCCATGGCTAAATGGGCTTCATTAAAATACAAGGGAAGAAGGCACACTTAATCACACATTAATTTTTATCCGTTGTGTAATATATGCCTCCTGCATCAGCTGGTATAAAACGTTCACTTTTTTTGCGAAACTCAGTATCACTATTGATGAATAAAAAGAAATATTATTTATTATTTCCTTATCTTATAAAGAAATAAAAGGCAAGTTTTTATCCGATAAATTATTAATATTATTTACAAATAGAACTTTAGAAATTTCAGTTGAATTTTTAAATGAAATTATATATTTCCTATTGGGCTTTGAAACAAAATGATAATTCCCTGTTATGTCGGTAACCACACTATCGATAATAGAGGTTTTACCATTTCCAATATCTTCGCGTAAATAAACCGTAACATCTTTCTTACGCAAATTTGTAGATTCATTTAAAACAGTTCCATCAATATTTATACTAATAGGTTTTTTCTCAAATAGAAAGATATCATCAGAGCCATTTCTATCTGACGAAAAGTAGGCAG
>CALPNW020000187.1 GCA_943325035.2 Sphingobacterium thalpophilum
GAAAGAGTTCCTGTAAGTGATTTTAAAAAGGAGGATTTTTTAAAGACGCCAAAAGACAGCCCGGCTATAACAGTAAAACCGCTGTTGAAGGCAAAACCCTCCAATAAAGATTCGGTTACCGGTAAATCTGCAACAGCTAATAAAGCTACCGCAGGAAAATCCGCTGTAATCAATAAAACCACTGCAACTAACAAAGCCACTGTACCGAACAAAACCGTTGTACCTAATGTGCTTGCGCCAAACCTGTTGTCTAATAATAAAACGGCGCTGGAGAAACAACCACTTCCAAAACCAACAACAAAGCCGCTGGTAAAAGGGGTTCCCAAAAAGCCGGAAGTTAAAGCCCCTCCTGTGAATCAGATTCAGGATCAGCCCAGGGTATTGGAGCAATCGGTGATTGCCGCTAAGCCAATAGAAGAACCGATCCCCCAAAAAAATAATCCTATCCCTAAAGTGTTGCTGGAAAGAGAAAATAATCTGGTAAGAACAATCATTACCGATGAAGAAAATGTACAGATAGACCTCTTCGATAATGGCACCATCGACAACGATACCATTTCTGTTTTTAACAACAATGTGCAGCTGGTTAAACGTGGCAGGCTCGCCTACAATCCAATCAGGTTCAAAATAAAGAATTCGTTAACAGATCCTACCCATGAGCTGGTAGTGGTTGCAGAGAATCTGGGAGAAATACCTCCGAATACTGCACTCATGGTGATCACTGCGGGTAAAAAAAGATATGAGATCTTTCTTTCGTCTAACGAAGAACGCAATGCCAAAGTGGTTATCCAGTATGTTCCCAAAAACTAAAATCAGAACTTAAGATTCCAGGTTACCGAAGGGATGATCGGAAACAGCGACACCTGTTTAGCAGATACCGTTAAATTACCGTCGGCTGCAGAGCCCTGAGAATCAAAATAAATAAAGTAAGGATTAAGTCTGCTATAGGTATTGTATAAACTGAATACCCAGTTGGTAGAGTATTTGCGAATCTTCCTGGGTACGGGTGTATAAGTTGCAGCAAGATCAATTCTATGGTATGGGCGCATTCTGTAAGAGTTGATACTGCTGAACTGCTGCGATAACACCCCATTGATAAAATAGAAGCGTTCGGGTACAGAAATAGCACTTCCCGTTCCATAAACAAATACAGAAGATAGTCTCCACTTTTTGCTGAGTTCATAATTACCCACTACAGAAATATCATGCCTGCGATCGTATCTGCTCGGAAATTTATTGCCATCGTTCAGGTCTTTAAACTGACGCCAGGTCCAGCTGAGTGTATACCCTATCCAACCGGTTAATCTGCCTTTTACCTTATTGATAAACAATTCAGTGCCATAGCTCCAGCCCTTTCCAAAAACAAAATCTTCTTCCGGATCTTTCAGTGACGGTGTATAGCCCTGGCGATATTCGATCTGGTTATCCATGGTTTTATAATAGGCTTCAATGGATGTTTCAAACATGCCCTCTTTAAAGTTTTTAAAATACCCTGCTGCATACTGCCAGCTGATCTGTGGCTCTACCCTGATGGTACTGGGCACCCACAAATCGGTAGGCAATGTGGATCCTGCATTGGTCACCAGGTGTATGTATTGCAGGTTACGTGTAACACCTGCTTTTAATGAAGCTGTTTCATTAATCGTATAACGGAAAGTGGCCCTTGGTTCCAGCCCACCATAACTTTTCACCAATGCACCGCTGCCATATAAAGTGCTGTCTGTTTTATTTCCGTTGGCATCCCGCTGATACAGGGTGTATTTACCCACCTGCTGAAACAGGCTGTAACGGATACCAAGATTCAGTTTCAGCTTCGGATTAATTTCCCAGTCGTCCTGCAGGTACAAAGCATATTCATTGGCATATTTCTTACTGGCATTAGCCGGAGAAAAAACAACACTATCCTGATTGCCACTTAATACATTCGGTAAAAAAGTATGAAAAGTATACTGTGCACCAAACTTCAATTTATGTTCGGGTGAAGGATAATAATCAATATCGGTTTTAATGTTCAGGTCTCTGATACCAGAGCTGAGATTGATTTTAAAATTATTCTGCAACCCTTCCAGACTGAACTTGTAATCGTTGTATACCAATGTGGTATTGGAAAAAAGTTTTTTATTGAACACATGATTCCAGCGAAGCGTAGCAGTTGAGTTCCCCCAGTCTATTAATGTTTTAAAAGACCTGGCCGCATTGTTAAAAGTAAATTTATCGCGCCCAAAATAGCCACTGAGGTATAAGTGGTCCTTTTCGGAAAACTGGTAATTGATCTTGGCATTCAGATCATAGAAATAATAACCGGAACCATAAAAATCACTTGTTTTTTTAATCAGGGGTTTGGCCAGCGCATCCACATAGGTTCTTCTGGCTGAAATAATGTAAGATGCTTTGTTTTTAAACAAAGGGCCCTGTATGGAAAACCTGGAAGCGATCAAACCAATTCCCGCATCGATCTGCGTTTTATTAATATTGCCTTCTTTCATGGCTATATCCACCACAGAAGACAGCCTGCCACCATACTGTGCAGGCATACCCCCTTTAATAAGCGTAACGTTCTTTATAGCATCTGCGTTAAAAACAGAAAAGAACCCAAATAAGTGACCGGTATTATACACTACCGCATCGTCCAGTAAAATCAGGTTCTGATCGGGCCCTCCGCCTCTTACATAAAATCCGGCGTTCCCCTCCCCTGCATTTCTGATTCCGGGTAATAACTGCAGTGTTTTTAAAATATCCACCTCCCCCAAAAATGCAGGAAGTGCTTTTGCCGTACTCACATTCAATTCAAACTTACCCATCTGGGCAGTTTTGATATTATTATCCCGTCTACGGGCAGTAACGGTAACATTACTGATCACTGCAGAATTGGGCAACAACAAAAGATTCATTTCCCTGTTGCCGTTTAATTCAATAATGGTTTCTTTGGATTGATAGCCAATATAGGAGGCATTCACCAGATAAGTACCCCGCGGCAGGGTGATTGAATAAAAGCCATACCCATTTGTAATAATAGATTTGGTGGCTGATTTTATACCCAGGTTGGCGCCAATAAGCGTTTCACCGCTTAGCGAATCTTTAATAAACCCACTGATGGTGAATTTTTCCTGAGCATTTACAAAAAGTGTTGCTGTTATGAGTAATAAAATGACGCACAGTTTCTTCATAATTCCTATTCAACAATATTGTAGACCCTTAGTTGTAATTATTTAATTTTAATACGCAGATCAATGGAATCCCGAACTTCTCCGCAGCCTGGCATGGTCTTAGGAAGATAAGGATTACGGATTTCTGAAGAATTACTTAACCAGAATGCGCCTTCGTTATTAAAAGCCATTGGGCAGAATTGATGATAAATCACTTCCTCATCATATTGAACTGAGCGGATCAGGTCATAGAACTGCTCGCCGATCATCTGAAAGGACGTTCTTTTGGCTTCCAGCTCTTTTTCGCCCATTAACCCTTTTAATTCGGCAGTGATGCCTCCTGTAAATGATCTGGCAATCAGCGCAACGGAACTATCTCCACGCAAAGAATCGATCCTTATCTGGTCTACAGACAGTATCATTCTGGCTGCAGCCGAGTCTATAGAAGCAATATTTTCTGCAATAAACTGGTCTTTCAGGTTAAAATAGGCATATAAAGCCGGTTTAAAAGACTGGTTAAAGGTTGCAGAGTTAGCGCTGGTACCGGATGGAATTGCAGGCGCAGCAGCCTGAGCCGCCTTCTGATCCTGCGTATTACAGGAAATCATCATAAGTGCTGATAGTAGGAACAAGAGCTTTTGCATAAAAAAAATTATACAACAAATTTAAAGCAATTTATTTTGGGAGCCGTTTAGAATTACCTTTGCGCCCTTAAATACCTGAATAGATGCTGATTGGTTTACAGAATGTGACTTTTGAATTTGGTGCCCGAGTTATTGTAGAAGATGCTACCTGGCATATTCAACCGGGAGACCGCATAGGTTTGGTTGGATACAACGGAACCGGAAAATCTACCTTATTGAAGGTATTGGTGGGCGAATACCAGCCATCAAAAGGAACCCTCGAAAAAGGAAGAGAAACCACTATTGGTTACCTGCACCAGGACCTGCTGAGTTTTGACACCAATGAAAATATCACCGAAGTAGCTCTTGGGGCCTTTGAACGGATCCGTCTGCTGGAAAAAGAAATTGAGGCACTGGGGCATGAACTGGAAAAGAATTCAGAAGACGAATCGCTTTTATTGAAGTATACAGACAGCCTTCATGAAATGGATGTGCTGGACGGATACAATATTCACCACAAGGCCGAGGAAGTATTACACGGGTTGGGTTTCAGTAATGAAGACCTGATCAGACCCTATAAGGAGTTTAGCGGGGGATGGAGAATGCGTGTTTTGCTGGCTAAAATGATCCTTCAACAGCCGGATGTATTGCTGATGGATGAACCTACGAATCACCTGGATCTGCCCTCTATAGAATGGCTGGAGAAATACCTGATTCACTATAAAGGAAGTGTGGTAATCGTGAGTCACGATAAATTCTTCCTGAACAGAATGGTCAACAAAATTGTGGAACTCTATCAGCAACAGTTACATATTTATTCCGGGGATTTTGATTATTACGAACAGGAGAAAATGATTCGTATAGATATGCAGCAGAAAGCGTTTGAAAACCAGCAGGATTATATCCGCCAGCAGGAACGCTTCATTGAACGCTTCAAGGCAAAAGCCAGTAAAGCTGCTCAGGCCCAAAGTGTACAAAAACGATTAGACAAACTCGATAAAGTAGAGGATGTGCAACTGGAACGCCCGGATCTTCGCATTAATTTTCAGTTAGACAAAGTGCCCGGGAAGGTACTGGTAGGCTTAAAAGATGTATGTAAGCAATTTGGAGAGAACCATATTTTAATTGATGCTGCATCTGAAATAGACCGCGGAGACAAGATTGCATTGATTGGTGCAAACGGAAAGGGTAAGTCTACCCTTCTACGTATTGTGGCAGGAACCGAGAAATTTACCGGAGAAAGGGACTGGGGTCATAATGTGGAACAAAGCTTTTACGCCCAGCACCAGCTGGAAGCACTTGGAATGGCCCACACCATTCTGGAAGAGATGCAACACTGCGGCAGTAAAAAAACAGATCC
>CALPNW020000188.1 GCA_943325035.2 Sphingobacterium thalpophilum
ACCTACTCTATCATCGTTCTTTCATTAGGGCTGGCTTTTAAAGATTTCACCTTACCGGTTTCCTGGGCAACTGCCGCAGATATCGGCGGAGAAAATTCAGGATCCGTTGCCGGGGCAATGGGTATGGCAGGTCAGTTGGGTTCTACCGTAATGGCAATCGCCTTTGGTTATATCCTGAGTCTTACAGGAAGTTGGGAGTTGCCAATACAACTAATTGGAATTGTTGTAATATTAGGTGGATTTTTATGGCTGAAAATAGACCCCTCCAAGAAAATCAATACAGAAGAATTACCAAATACCTGAAAATGCCTCCAATAAAAAATGCCATCATAGACCAATCGGGGAATTACCCGTACAGCTTGCTGGAAGAAGAAACCAACCAATTTGCACATCGTCTTTTAAATGGTGCCAGTGACCTGCAGGAAGCAAGGATTGCCTATATGGTGAGCCCCGGATTGAACTATGTGATCGTGCAGTGGGCCATCTGGAGGGCAGGCGGTATAGCGGTTCCCCTCTGTCTTACACATCCACTTCCCTCTTTACAATATGTTCTGGAAGATACTTTGGCCAATACCATTGTTGTATCCAAAAAATTTGCGCCTGTATTGGCTGAATATGCTGCTGAAAAAGGACTCAGGCTGATCATCATTGAAGAAGCAAAAGAATCAATATTACCCAATGCGGCTTTGCCGGAATTAGATCCGCAACGCAGGGCCATGATTCTTTACACCAGTGGAACGACCAATAAACCAAAGGGAGTGGTGAGTACGCACGCCAATCTGGAAGCCCAGGTATCTACACTCATCAGGGCCTGGGAGTGGAGCGAATCCGACCATACCTTATGCGTATTACCCCTGCACCATGTACATGGCATTGTTAACGTAATAAATTGTTCTTTACGTTCCGGGGCTACCTGTGAATTTCTGGATGAATTTTCGGCGGAGACCATTTTTAATTTATTTAAAAAGGGCGATATCAATGTTTTCATGGCAGTACCCACGATCTATTTTAAACTGATTGCTTATTGGGATGCACAGGATGAGGCAGAACAGCAACTGATCACCAGCTGTTTGAAAAATTTCCGGTTGATGGTTTCTGGTTCCGCAGCGTTGCCAGTATCGGTTATGGAAAAATGGAAAATCATCAGCGGACATACCTTGCTGGAACGGTATGGAATGACGGAGATCGGCATGGCCATCAGTAATCCTTATCTTGGAGAAAGAAAACCCGGACATGTGGGTATTCCTCTACCCGGAGTATCTATTCAACTGGCAGATGAAAATTATTCCGAGGTGCCGAAAGGAGAACCCGGCGAGATCCTTATTAAAGGAGCCAATGTTTTTAATGAATACTGGAACAACAAGGAGGCTACTGAACAAACGTTCACCCAAGATGGCTGGTTTAAATCGGGAGATGTTGCTGTTGTAGAAGATGGCTATTACCGCATCATGGGCAGAAACTCAGTTGATATCATTAAATCGGGCGGATACAAAATATCGGCACTCGAAATAGAAGAAGAAATAAGAAAGTATGCCGGCATTGAAGATTGTGCAGTAGTGGGGATTGACAGTGAAGAGTGGGGAGAATTAATTGTTGCAGCGCTGGTAGCGAACAATGAACAGCTGAATACAGATCACTTGAACAACTGGCTGAGAGAAAGAATTGCTGCTTATAAAACACCGAGAAAATATATTTTACTGAAGGAACTACCAAGAAATGCCATGGGAAAAGTGACCAAAAACGACGTAAAGAAATTATTTATATGATCAAACAAAAAGGTTTGTCGATCGCAGTATGCTTGCTGCTGATCGTATGTATCACACAGGCACAGAAAAGATTTCAGTCAGAGGTATTCACCTCTACAGAAAGCGTTCAGGCCATTCCTTACGGAGTAGCAGTTAATGAAAGCGGAAAAAATCAGGCCTTATTACTCAACCTGCTTACTCCGCCCAACAACGATACCATGCTAATGCGGCCGTTATTGATATTCATCAACGGGTCTCAGACAACCGATGGTTCTTTTTCATTAGCGGGCAGTAGCAGTTTTTCCAAAAGAGGGTATATCACTGCCGTGATCCCTTACAGAAAACCCGGTAAACAAACCGGTAATACCATTCAACAAGACGCTCAAGAAGCTGTAGCATTTTTCAGAAAAAATGCAGCTGTTTACCGGATAGACACTGCACAGATTTTTATCGGAGGAAGTGCCCAGGGTGCTTCAGCAGCAATGGCTGTGGCCTATTCACCTGCAGGAGGGTCTTCCACAAAAGTGCATGCAGTGATCAATGCAGGAGGACAGTTTAATCCTTCCGCTATTCAACAGGGCAATGCCCCATTGTACAATATGGAGGCACTTACTAAAACAGCGGCAGATAAAACGGGCAATGGATATGAGTTATACAAAAGATGTGTAGCGCTGGGGATCGGTACCGACTGGAAATTCTTTGCGAACACAGGAAATGATGCCGGTAACATGCAGCAAAAAATACAATCGTCTATTGAATCGATGAGTGCCTGGCTGTACACCCAACTCCGGTACAACCAGATTAACAACAGAGAGAATGTACTGCGGTATGAGAAAGAAATTGTTCGGTTCGACAGTATCAACGCAGTTGAAACATATCCCGAAAATTCGATTCTTTTTTTGGGCAGTTCCTATATCAGGCTATGGACCAATATCCGGGAAGACCTTGAATATAAAAATATCATTCACAGAGGATTTGGCGGAAGCAATCTGAAAGATGTGGCCTACTATATCAAGCGTATTGTTTACCCACATCAACCTAAAGCAATATTCATGTATGTAGGCAATGATATTATTGTTGACGAAAGAGACAAGACACCGGAACAGGCACTGGAATTATTTAAATATACCGTGAATATGATCCGCGCAAAATATCCAACGGTGCCTATTACCTGGCTGGCAGTATCGCCCAGCGAAAGAAGATGGGCAAAATGGAAAGAAGTTATTGCACTCAACAAAGGCATCAAAAACTATTGCGCCAGCAATCCAAATTTATATTTTATAGATGCAAAAGATCAGTTTTTAGGGGCAGATGGCCAGCCAATTAAAGAGCTGTTCAGGGATGATAAACTGCATTACAACGAAAAGGGCTACCAGCTTTGGGGCGCCCGTATTAAAAAAGAAGTAAAAGCCATCGCAGAAAAATAATTCACAATCAACGATTGACTATGAAAATATATGGTGTAGCATTTTTAGCACTCTGCTTTTTAGTAGGACAGTTAGCCGGAGAGCTGCTGGGGATATTCATGAAGATTGATGGCAATGTAGGAGGTGTAGGATTTTCAATGATGCTGCTGATTCTGTTTGGAGACCGGATGAAACAAAATGGAACGCTGGATACAGAATCGGAAAATGGGGTACTCTACTGGAGCTCTATGTATATTCCTGTGATCATTGCCATGTCGGCTACACAAAATGTAAAAGCTGCCTTAAATGGCGGATGGGTGGTACTCATCGTTGGCGTGTTTGCAACAGCCGCCTGCTTTATGCTGGTACCACTTGTTTCCAGAATCGGACAAACGGATGATTTACCTATTGTGGAGGAGGTTGCACTATGACTATAATCGAAAAGCTACTAGATAAAAATGGTTTCGTGGCCGGATTCCTGTTTCTGGGGATACTCATGTATGCCTCTGCCTGGATCTCTAAAAAAATTACCCGGAATAAAATACCAGGCGCTGCCATTGCAATTACCACCGGCTTATTATTGGCCGGACTGGGAGGCAAAAAAGGACTGGCCGATATACCGATGTTTTCCGGACTCGCCATTTTAGGCGGTTCTATGATGAGGGATTTTTCTATTGTGGCAACCGCAATGGGAGCCAGTATCTCCGAGATCAAAAAAGCAGGGATAGCGGGTGTGCTTTCGTTATTTATAGGCATCACCACGGCTTTTATGATTGGAGGAAGCATTGCCTGGTTCATGGGATATACCGATGCAAAGAGTTTTACTACCATTGGTGCGGGTGCCTGTACGTTCATTGTTGGCCCCATCACAGGATCTGCCATTGGTGCTTCTTCTGAAGTAATTGCCATGAGCATTGCTATTGGCGTGATCAAATCCATTATTGTTACAATCGTTACTCCCTTTATTGCAAAGCGAATAGGACTCAATAATCCGCAGAGTGCCATGGTATTTGGTGGCCTGATAGGAACTACCAGCGGTGTGGCAGCAGGTTTGGCGGCAACAGATCCCAAACTGGTTCCCTACGGGGCATTAACCGCTACTTTTTATACCGGATTGGGCTGCCTGTTATGCCCATCGGTGTTGTATTTCTTGATGAGTCATCTTCTGTAAACCCATCCGGAGATATTGATTACCTTGCGCCTTCAAATGAACCCTCATGAAAACAGAAGCTGCAGTATTAAAGAGAAGTGACAATAAGTGTGAACTATGCGGATCTGCAGAAGATCTTAAAGTGTATGAAGTTCAGCCGCAGGACAACAGTAATGAGGACAACAGTATCGTAGCATGCAGCAAATGCATTGCTCAGATCGATAAAAAAGCCGAACTTAACCAGGGGCATTGGAAATGTCTTACAGAGTCTATGTGGAGCGAAGTACCCGGTGTGCAAGTGGTTGCATGGAGAATGCTGAACAGATTACGCACCGAAAGCTGGGCATCCGATTTACTGGACATGTTGTACCTGGATGACGAAAAACTGGCCTGGGCCAAAGCTACCGGCGATCATGAAAATGACAGCAGTGTAGATTTACACAAAGATGCTAACGGAACTATACTTCAGCAGGGAGATACAGTAGTTCTTACCAAATCACTGGATGTAAAGGGCTCTACCCTGAACGCCAAAATGGGTACTGTAGTAAAGAACATCCGTTTGGTAGAAGGCAATACAGAACAGATAGAAGGAAAAATAGAAGGCCAGGTGATCGTGATTCTTACCAAATATGTAAGAAAGCAGGGGTAAATGGGTATTCAAAGACCGATTATCATTTGCCATTTCTTTTAATTTTCATTATTTTCGCCGTCCTTATAAGAACAGCAATGTTCTTTGGGCCTATAGCTCAGTTGGTTAGAGCACCTGACTCATAATCAGGGGGTCCCTGGATCATGCCCAGGTGGGCCCACA
>CALPNW020000189.1 GCA_943325035.2 Sphingobacterium thalpophilum
AGTGATGGAACTGAAACATGGACATATTTATATACAATATGCACCGGAGGACCTAGTTGTCAACAAACAGTAACTAGAATAGCTATTGGCAAAGGGGCCATAATAACAAATAATTGCTCTGGGAATATTGGAGTAGGTGGTTCGCCAGACCCGATTCTACAAAATACAAGTTCCCTGATTAAAGATAACTGTATAAAAAATGTACTGAATAAAATGAATTTTAATGATGCTACTGACAGTATTAGCCAATTACTAAGAAGTTTATTAGGTGTTACTGAAATTATGAATATTAATTTTGTAGAAGACTATGACATACCAAATGAGGCAAAAACTTCGGAAGTCATAAAAAATGGTATAAAAACACAGGAAATTAAATTAAATCCAGCAAAATTAACGGGATTGGGAGTATCGCAAGAATTTATTGCAGCTGTCATACTACATGAAACAGTTCATGCAGTATTAAATAGCACAAATAAAACAATTACCGACCCACTAATTCAACATGTTCAAACGGCAACTTCATATGTAGATGGCATATCTTCTATCTTACAAAAGATGTTTCCATTTACTTTAGCAAACAGCACCGATGCGAATGCATTAGCAATTAATGGATTAGGTTTACTTCAAAAAAATACACTAGTTAGTCAATTTGATATTTCTGGAGGCGTTCCAATATTTTTTGATTTACTTTTATCTCATTATGGAATGAATTTAGAGAGTAACAGTATGCAAAATATAATCAATTTTACCGCTAAATATATGAGCTATGCTGATGCTGGTACAATATGCAATTCAACAAGTTCTACAATTGGCGGAAGCAGAGAAAATTTGTGATATGAAGAAAATTATTCTATACACTTTAGTAATTTTTTTAAATAATAGTTGCTTTAGTCAAACTAAACTTACTAAAACAGAAAAGCAATTGTTTAATCAATTTTTAAAAGACAGCATACTTTTAAAAAGTAAAATTATTGAGAGAGATAATGCAATTATTCAAGATAAAAAGGATAAAATCAAACTCTTTGATGGATGTAATAATTGCTTAGAGTTGATAGCTGATTCTTTAATCCCCATAACAATAAAAAAAACGATTACACAAAATGTAATGTCTAAGCAAAACCAAGCTATTCTTTCAAAAAAATACTTAGAACCTAATTATTTGGTAACAGATAAACATTTAAATAAAATAAAACAAAAATCTGCATTAAAGCACCAAATATTATTTGATTCTTTGAGTACTTTTATTGTGGGTAATTTAAGAAGTGGAAAATATTTTTTGGATACGGCTGATCGCAACTACAGTAAAGCTAAAAAGGAATATATATTAAACCTACAGTCTCGATTTAAAGAACAAAATGGCCCTTATGGAGATATTTTTTTAAACTTATGTAGATTTAGTCAATTTTTATTTTGGAATAATAACCAGCGTTGTATTTTCACTATTCGTTTAATTTCAGAATATCGAACTTATTTTATTAGGAAAGAAAATGGGGAATGGAAAATTATTCAATTATTTCAAAACCCAATAAAATTGAGTGACTATTAAATGAAATATAATTATAGTTTGAGCAACTTTTCCATATACACCACTTCGGGCAGTGGATTGTGGTAATAGGCAGTGGTAATTTTAAAACCATATTTCAGGTAAAGGGCAATGGCCGCTTTTAACCGTTCGAGGGTATCGAGCTTCATGTTGGTATAGCCCAGTTGTTTGGCATCTGCGAGTATGGCGTTCACGAGTGCTTCGCCGATGCCGTATTTCCGATAGGCCGGCTGCACATACAACCGTTTCATTTCGCAGCAACCGGGTTCGTCTAATGCCTGCAGCGCAACCGTTCCAACGGGTAGATCGTTCCAGTAGGCAAGAATCAGGCTCCCCTTGGGTGGCCCGTATTTTTTCAACGGATCTTTCAGCTCCTCGTCAAAACTCTGGAAACAAAGATCTACCCCCAGTTCTTCGGAATACTCCCTAAACAAATGCCGCGCTGTTTCCAGCCCGGCATCGTTTTGTGTAATATGTTTTAATGTTACCATGGTTAATTTATCCTGGCATGCGGGAAATATATTTCTCTACCTCTTTAATCTGGTCTACCACCTGCTTGGTTTTAGGCTTACAGGCTTTTGCTTTTCTAAAATAATCTTTAGCCGCGCGGAACTCTCTTTTGTTCATAAAGATCTGACACATGCTGATCAATGCTACTGCCTCACTTTCCTTATCGGCAATGCCTAAACGGAGAGCAGCACGGATATAACTTTCTCCCTGCTTCATATCGCCTTTTTGCATGGCCATCATACCCAGCTGTAATTTGTTGGCACCTTCGGCTTCTGGCATGGGCGAACCCAGTTCCGAACTCTTTTTCAAATGCTTTTCGGCAGCATCAAAATCCTGCTTCATCATAGCCATATTACCCTTGATGGTATAAAAGGTTGAACGTACCGGCTTGTACAATAATCCCGGATACCATACGGTGTTCAGGATTTTTTCTACTTCTTCCATATCCCCTTTTTCCATCGGCTCCTGGATCAAACGAAGTGGCCCGATAAAAAAATGACTGGCTATCCCGATCACTCCAATAAAATACAGGAGAAAAGAGGGCCAGAAACCACTGGTGATATTAACCGTTATTGCCAGAACAATGGCCAACAGGCTGAGCCAGAAACGGTATTTAATAATGATATTGTAAAACTTCATAGTTCAAATTTGGGCTGCAAAGATAACGGGATTGCTGCTAATCGGCTATATTTATACAAAGCTTTCATATGATAAAACACCTGCTTTTTGCGGTTCTGTGCCTTATATCTGTTCGGCTGAGCGCCCAGATCACCCCATCCCCCATTAAAAAAGAGGGCAACGGCCCTTATTCGCAGCTCATCCTGAGGGGCGTAACCGTTATTAATGGTACCGGAGCCCCTGCTTTTGGCCCGGTTGATCTGGTGATTGAGCAAAACAGGATCGTTCAGATTGCCAATATTGGCAACCCGGGTGCCCCCATCAACGAAAACAGAAGACCTGTTTTAAAAGCAGGTGGCAAGGAAATCAACTGCACCGGCATGTATGTGCTGCCCGGTCTGATCGATAGCCATGCGCATATTGGTGGCAAAGAACAGGGTACTCCTGCCGAATATGTGTTCAAACTATGGATGGCACATGGTATTACCACGATTAAAGACCCCTCCGCCGGCAACGGACTGGATTGGGTGCTGGACCATAAAAAGAAGAGTGCGGCCAATACCATCACGGCTCCGCGCATTTATGCCTATACTGCTTTTGGGATGGGAACAAAAGCACCCATCATTACTGCAGACCAGGCAAGGGCCTGGGTGAATGAGAATGCTGCCAAAGGCGCTGATGGCATTAAATTTTTTGGCGCTAATCCGGAAGTGATGGATGCCGCTATCCGCGAGAACAAGAAGATTGGATTACGCAGTACGGCGCATCACGCACAAACCGATGTTGCCCGCTGGAACGTGTTGCAGTCTGCCCGTGCGGGCATGACCAGTATGGAACACTGGTATGGTTTACCCGAAGCCTTGTTCGAAAACAAGACCATTCAGAACTATTCTCCCAACTACAATTACAACAACGAACAGAACCGTTTCGAAGAAGCCGGAAGACTTTGGGCGCAGGCGGCTGCACCTTACAGCGAGCATTGGAACAAAGTGATGAACGAACTGATCGCGCTCGATTTTACGTTAGACCCTACCTTCAATATTTATGAAGCCAACCGAGATCTGATGCGCGCGCGCAGGGCCGAGTGGCACGAAGATTATACACTTCCTTCTCTCTGGAAATTTTACGAACCCAGCAGGGTATCGCATGGTTCATACTGGCATAGCTGGGGAACGGAGCAGGAAGTGGAATGGAAAAAGAACTACCAGTTGTGGATGACTTTTATCAATGAATACAAGAACCGCGGCGGAAGAGTTACGGCCGGCTCGGACAATGGATTCATTTATCAGTTGTATGGTTTTGGATTCATCCGTGAGCTGGAACTGTTGCGGGAAGCGGGTTTTCATCCACTGGAAGTAATCCGTTCTGCTACTTTATACGCAGCTCAGGCACTGGGTGCTGATAAAGAAATCGGATCTATTGAAGTAGGAAAACTGGCCGACCTCTGTGTGGTAGACGGCAACCCTTTACAGAACCTGCAGATTTTATATGGAACGGGCGCTATAGAACTGAACGCCAATAATGAAGTGATCCGCAGGGGCGGTGTGAGCTATACGATTAAAGATGGTATTGTATACGATGCCAAAAAATTACTGGCCGATGTAAAAGAATTGGTGGATGCCGAAAAGAAAAAAACCGGCTTCACCATTAAGCAGCCGGGCATTCAATAAACGAATTACTCTTTAGCATCATTTACCTCTATCCAGGATCCGTCGGGGTCCTGGAACCAGATCTGCTTAACCCCATCGGGGCGGCTGGTGATGCCATATACAGTGCCTGCCCAGTCTACCCAGGTAAGATGATTCTTTTTGAGAACAGCGATCTGCTCGTCTACAGAGGCAATGCTGATGCACAAGTGATTACCCCTCGAATAGGTTTGAATAAAGGGCTCCCCTGCAGGCAGTAATTTTTTATCGATCACATGCAAGGCTGTTTTTGGCCCCAGTGAAAACCAGGCGTGCAGCCCGTCATGAAACGGTTCTGCAATGGTATCGAGCCCCAGGATATTTTTATAAAACAAGGCGGATGTTTGGAGATTATTAACCGTCATGGCTATATGATTGATGGTTGCCCTGGGCTTTTGTTGCGCATGCACCATTGTAGTGGTGAACGTGAACACGATGCAAAGCAAACAGGGCAAGGCCAGCAAATTCATTTTCGGTTTCATTTGAAAATTGGTTGTTGTAGTATCTAAATCTACTATTTTTGCGCCAATCGGATTAAAACCGGTTGGGTCCCGTAGTTCAATGGATAGAATAGGCGTTTCCTAAACTCTAGATCCAAGTTCGATTCTTGGCGGGACCACAAACCCTCGCAGCGAATGCTGCGAGGGTTTTTTATTGTGAGCGGTACGAGTTTACTCGTACAAGCGAGCAAATAAAAAACCCGCAGGGCAACCGAAGGTTGGCATGCGAAGGGTTTGAGTAAGTTCAATGCGGCA
>CALPNW020000190.1 GCA_943325035.2 Sphingobacterium thalpophilum
GGAGAATTCGTTAAACTTAAGAAAAGAGGCACCAATTACCTGGGTCTTTGTCCTTTTCATGGAGAAAAATCCCCTTCATTCACGGTTTCACAAACCAAAGAGATCTATAAATGCTTTGGGTGTGGTAAAAGTGGCAATGCCATCAGTTTTCTGATGGAACACGAAAAGTACAGCTATGTTGAAGCACTTAAATGGCTGGCGGAACGATACAATATTGAGGTAGAAGAAACGCAGAAATCTGCTGAACAGATTCAGCAGCTACAGATCACAGACAGTTTATATGCCATTAATAATTTTGCACAAAAATTCTTTTCCAATAAATTATTCAATTCAGAAGAAGGTGTAAATATTGCACTCTCCTATTTAAAGGAACGGGGTTTCAGGGATGAAGTCATTCAAAAATTTCAGATCGGTTATAATCCGGAAGCCCGCGATAGTCTTACCAAAGAACTGCTGGCCAACCAGTTTAACCCGGAATTACTTCCTAAAACCGGATTGGTTTCTAACAGAAACAATGAACTATCCGATAATTACCGTTCCAGAATCATTTTCCCTATACACAACAACAGTGGAAAAGTAATAGGATTTGGCGCCAGAGTCATCGGCAAGAATGATCGTGGCCCTAAATACATTAACACACCGGAAAATGAGCTTTATGTAAAAAGCAAAATTCTGTATGGATCTTATTTTGCCCGAACAGCCATTGATAAGGCAAAAGAGTGTTTGCTGGTAGAAGGATATACAGACGTAGTAAGCCTTCACCAGGCAGGTATTGAAAATGTGGTGGCCAGTGGAGGTACTTCACTTACAGTGGATCAGCTGAGGCTCATCAAAAAATATACAGACAATCTTACTATAATATATGACGGAGACAGTGCAGGTATCAAAGCTGCATTGCGCGGGTTGGATCTGGCGCTGGAAGAAAGTTTGAATGTTAAGCTGGTGCTGATTCCGGACAATGAAGATCCGGACAGCTATGTTAATAAAGTGGGTGCCAAAGCATTCAATGAATTCATTGACGCTTCCAAAAAAGATTTTATTCTTTTTCAGCTGGAAGTTTTGCTGAAGGAAGCCGGTACAGATGTAAGTAAAAAAAGCGGCATCGTTAACCAGATCGCAGAATCCCTCAGTAAAATTAACCGGGCGGAAGATTTCACCAAACAGCAGGACTACATCAAACAGTGTTCTGCTTTATTGAAGATAGATGAAACCGGATTCACCAATCTGGTCAATAAATACAAGCGCGATAAAATTTCGAAAGACGAAAAGAAACTTCCGTTCGAAGAAGCTGCCTTTATTCAACAGGATTCCTCACAGCCTCCGCAGGAGTTTGAAGAGTCTGTATCCTTATTGCAAAAGGATGAACTTTTCGAAAAAAATGTATTGAAAGTTTTACTTGAACATGGCCTCAAGCCTTATGACGGCGAACATACTATTGCAGTTTACATATTCGGCGAACTGGAACAGTTTCATTTTGATAATCCTATTTATGAACGATTATTGGAAGTATACAAAGACTGGTACAACAAAGGACTTGAGCCTACTTTGAGAACAATGCTTTACCACGAAGACAATGAAATCAGAAATCTGGTGGTGAATATATCCATGTCCCCTTTTGAACTGAGCCAGCGCTGGGACGATGTTATGGAAGGAATGAAAATTCTGGAAAGAGATACCTCAGTTCAGGATGCAATCATGAGTCTGAATTATTTTAAACTCAGTAAAATAAAAAAGATGTTCAACCAAAACCAGCAAGACATGGAACATGCCAGCTTTGAGGAACAACTTAAACTGATTCAGTTACACAAACAGTTGAAAGATTTTGAAAGAGAAATCACCAAACAACTCGGAACGGTCATTATCCGTTAAATTCAATTAAAACGGTCATTATCCGGTAAATCCCGCATCTTTCAAACCATTAAAGACATAAAAAAAACCTCCCGGACAGAGAGGTTTTTTAGTGTGGTATAAGGTTGAACTTATTTTACTTCTTCGAACTGAGCATCTTCTACAGTGTCGTTCTTAGACTGATCAGCACCTTGCGGTCCTGCCTGCTCAGCACCAGGTTGTCCACCTGTTTCCTGTTGAGCTTTGTAGATGTCTTCGCTCGCTGCTGTCCAGGCTGCATTCATTTCTGCCATTGCAACATCAATTGCAGGGATATCCTGGTTTTTGTGTGCTTCGGTTAATTTAGCCAGTGCGGTTTCAATAGCGCCTTTTTTGTCGGCAGGGATCTTGTCGCCAAATTCCTTGAATTGCTTCTCAGTCTGGAAAATAAGGCTATCCGCCTGATTTATTTTTTCAACTCTTTCTCTGGCTTCTTTATCGCTTGCTTCGTTGGCTTTAGCTTCTGCCTTCATTTTCTCTACTTCTTCTTTGCTTAAGCCACTGCCCGCTTCAATACGGATCTTTTGTTCTTTACCGGTGCCTTTGTCTTTTGCACTAACATGCAACATACCGTTGGCATCAATATCAAAAGTAACTTCAATCTGAGGTACGCCTCTTGGTGAAGGAGGAATGCCATCCAGGTTAAACATACCTAAGCTTTTGTTTTGTGTAGCCATCGGACGTTCTCCCTGTAATACATGAATCTGAACACCAGGCTGGTTATCGCTGGCAGTTGAATATACTTCCATCTTTTTGGTAGGAATGGTTGTATTGGAAGTAATCATGGTTGTCATGATACCACCCATTGTTTCAATACCAAGGCTCAGCGGAGTTACATCGAGTAACAATACATCTTTAACTTCTCCGGTTAAAACAGCACCTTGTATAGCAGCTCCAAGGGCAACTACTTCATCAGGGTTAACGCCTTTGTTTGGTTTTTTGCCAAAGAATTTTTCTACAATGTCCTGAACTTTAGGAATACGTGTAGAACCACCCACCAGAATAACTTCATCAATTTCTGAGGTAGAATATCCTGCATCTTTCAATGCGGCTTCACATGGTTTTAAACAACGTGCAAACAAAGCATCGGCCAGTTGTTCAAACTTAGCGCGGCTTAATTTAACCACCAGGTGTTTGGGAACACCATCCACTGCAGTTACATAGGGCAGGTTGATCTCCGTTTCTGAAGACGAGCTCAATTCCACCTTGGCTTTTTCAGCTGCTTCTTTCAAACGCTGTAAGGCCATAGGATCTTTGCGCAGATCAATTGCTTCCTGATTTTTAAATTCTTCTGCCAACCAATCCATGATCACTTTATCAAAGTCATCACCACCCAGGTGAGTATCACCATTGGTAGATTTAACTTCAAATACACCATCTCCCAGTTCGAGGATAGAAATATCAAAAGTACCACCACCCAAATCAAATACCGCGATCTTCTGATCGGCATGTTTTTTATCCAGACCGTAAGCCAGTGCAGCTGCGGTTGGTTCATTTACAATTCTTCTTACAGTTAAACCGGCAATTTCACCAGCTTCTTTGGTAGCCTGACGCTGTGCATCATTAAAATAAGCAGGAACAGTAATAACTGCTTCAGTTACTTCATGACCCAGGTAGTCTTCAGCCGTTTTCTTCATTTTCTGCAAAACCATCGCAGAAATTTCCTGTGGAGTGTATAAACGATCATCGATCGCTACACGAACAGTGTTATTGTCACCTTTGGCAACTTTATAACTCCAATGGCTGATTTCTTCGGTCACTTCGTCGTACTGACGGCCCATGAAACGTTTTACACTACTGATCGTGTGCTGCGGATTGGTAATAGCCTGGCGCTTTGCAGGGTCTCCTACCTTTCTTTCACCGTTCTTTAAAAAAGCCACCACCGAAGGTGTAGTTCTACGGCCTTCGTCGTTAGCTATAACAACTGGCTCATTTCCTTCCATTACTGAAACACAACTATTTGTGGTTCCAAGGTCAATCCCAATTATCTTTCCCATATTTTTTAATTTTTCTTAATTAAAGAAGTCAATGATTATGCCATCAAGTCTTAACGTGAAATATTGTCATAAAACTGCCTTTCTCCACCTTTAATAAAGACATTCTGTTCCTAAATGACTATTTTTAAAGCAAGAAAGGGTCATTTTAGCAATAATCATGAAGGTAGGATTCCATTATACACTGTTAGTACTGATCATCACTTTGCCAATAATAAGTTTTGCTCAAAAAGGAATCAGGGGTACAATCAGTAATGATTTTACTAAACAAACTGTACCATTTGCCAGTGTACAATGGGTTAAAGCCCGTTTTGGGGTTTTAAGTGACAGTACCGGCAAATTCTTCCTTAGGCTTTCCACCTACAAATCAGACAGCTTAGTGGTTAATTACGTAGGGCATCAACCCAGAAAATATGCTTTCAATCCATTAAAAGATACCGGGCTGATTTCTCTTTTCCCCGGCCCATTGGTGATGTCCGGAGAAATAGTGTTAAAGTCTAAGTTCAACAAAGGACTTCGCTGGTGGAAAAATATCATTGCCAATAAGGCGGTAAACAACCCTCAACAGTATCAATCGTATTCGTATAATCTATACAACAAACTGGAGATAGACCTGAATAATATCAATAAGGAGAAGTTCAATAACATCAGACTTTTAAAACCATTTGGTTTTATATTGGATAATATAGATAGTTTGTCTGAGGAGAAACCATTTCTGCCTGTATTCTTAACAGAAACGCTTTCCAATTATTACTACAAAAAAAATCCGGAAAGCAGCAGAGAGGAAATTTACGCGCAGCAAACACATGGCATTAAAAATGAATCCATCCTGCAGTTTATTAATGGCATTAATCAAAAGATCAATGTTTACCAGAACGAGATCAATATTTTCGGGAAAGAGTTCATCAGCCCTTTGAGCAGTATAGCAGACCGGTATTACAATTTCAAAGGGGCAGACACCATAACAACCGGAAGTGATAAATATTTTCATTTGTTCTTCAGCCCAAAAACTGCAGGAGAGAACAGTTTTAGCGGAGAATGCTGGATACACAGCACTTCATGGGCTATACAGCGGATTAGTTTAAACATATCCGCTACTGCCAATATCAATTTTGTGCAACGACTTTCCATATCTCAGGAGTTCAACAGAAACAATAATAACAAATGGATTTTCGCAAAAGATATTTTTGTGGCAGAATTATCTCCCTTAAAGAAAGAC
>CALPNW020000191.1 GCA_943325035.2 Sphingobacterium thalpophilum
AAGAAAGGTGGGTTTCAGTATATCCAGGAGTACACCGGTTTTGTTTCGCCCGGTATTTTTGCCATGTTTATTTTGGGATTCTTCTGGAAAAAAGCTTCATCCAATGCGGCGCTTTTTGCAACTATTGGAGGGTTTGCACTATCGATTCTGTTCAAATTCATTCCAGGGTTTATCAATCTCTCTTTTATGGCTTCATCCGGATTTGCCAAGGCAAATGCAGAAGGGGTGTTCGAAATTCCTTTTCTTGACCGGATGGGATTTGTGTTTATGACCTGCGTATTAGGGATGGTTATAATCAGTTTAATAGATCACCAGAGAGGTAAGCAGACAAAAGGATTAGAGGTGGAGGCAGGTATGTTCAGATTGAACCCGGGATTTTTAGCAGGAATCATATTAATAGGCGGAGTCATTGCCGCACTGTACACTATTTTCTGGTAATCAATTTAGGGTAATTTTCTGATCATTTTTCTAAAGGCTTATCAAAATCGGGCATAAGTTTGATCTCATTCCGGTAGAGAATGATCTTATTGCTGTTTTCCAATTGTTTCAGTAAGCGGGAGATCACTACTCTCGAAGTAGCCAGTTCATCTGCAATGGTATGGTGCGAAGCTTTCACCACATTGGAGCCGCTGAGCCGCTTTTTTTCTTTCAGATAAGCAATCAGCCGCTCATCCAGTTTATGAAAGGCAATACTTTCGATCGATTTGAGCAATTCAATGAAACGTTCGTTAAAACTTCTCATGACATAGTTCTTCCAGCTGGGATATTTACAAAGCCATTCGTCCAGCTTAATATGTGGTATGCCAATGAGCTCCACATTGTCTTCGGCGATGGCTTTCACTTCACTTTTTTTGGCTTCTACACAGCAGCTGTAGGCCATAGAGCAACTCTCATTGCTGGATAAATAGTAAAGTAAAATTTCATTGTTGTTTTCATCCAGTCTGTAAACTTTTACGGTGCCTTTTAGCACAATAGGCATCATCCGGATGTATTTGCCATAATCCATGACCAGATCACCTTCTTTATAGGTTTGGTGGATACCAAACTGTTCCATCTCCTGTAACAGAGCAGGTTCAAAAACGCCTTTAAATTGTTCTAAGTTAACCATGCAGCAGCTGCTTTGACATAAAGTTATGAAATCTGGTCCTCTAATGTTACATAAGTTACAATACAGGGAGTTTCTGCCAGATAGCTTTGCAATCATAAAATAAGCATA
The DNA here is from genome assembly GCA_943325035.2 of Sphingobacterium thalpophilum. GTDB lineage: Bacteria > Bacteroidota > Bacteroidia > Chitinophagales > Chitinophagaceae > Sediminibacterium. The sequence goes on from CALPNW020000191.1 coordinate 1,217, forward strand.
TGGTGTATAAAAAGTATTTTCTTTTTTTGCTGGTAATGATTGCCTTCTTTGGTGCAACTGCTCAGGGAACGGTTCAACAACTGTTATTGGATGATGCGATCAGGCAGGCCATGGACCAGAACAGACAGGTAGGGCTCGCCAAGAATGACGAAAAAATTGCGCAGTCTCAATTTAAGCAAACCGAGGCCATCTGGTTGCCTCAGGTAAATTTTTCTTATACGGGCTACACAACTAACCAGCCACTCAATGCTTTTGGGTTCAAATTGCAACAGGCACAGGTTCAGCAGGCCGACTTTAATCCGCTTATTCTTAATAACCCTGGTGCAACATCTAATGTGTTAACTCAGTTAAGTGTTCAGCAGCCGCTGATCAATCCAGACCTGACTTACCTGCGTAAGGCGGCATCAAAGCAATCGGAAGTGTATGCTTTTCAAACACAACGTACACGTGAAGCGGTGGTGATGCAGGTTACCAATACCTATCTGCAACTGGAATTTGGCTATGAAGTAGTAAAAGTGCTGGAAGAAGCGTTGAAGACCGTAAATGAAATCCACCGGTTTACCAATGATCGTTTTCAACAGGGGCTGATGCAGAAATCGGATCTGCTGAATGTTGAAGTTCAGGTTAAAGCAGCTGAAACCAATCTGGCAGAGGCAAAATCCCAGCTCAGTAATATCTCTGATCAGCTCAGTTTATTAATGAATACCAAACAGGGTGTAGTGTATACCACTGTTCCTGTGGCCATTCAGTCTGCCGATTCAGTTTCTGATTCTGTATTAAGAGGAAGATCAGATATCAAAGCAATGATGACGGCTGTAGATGCGTATGACCTGTCTATTAAAAGCACCAAAATGCAGATGTACCCTAAACTGAACGGGTTTGCCAACTATCAGCTGAACGATAAAAAATTATTTGGCTTTGGAGCCAATGCCTATATGGCTGGTGTACAGTTATCATGGGATATTTTTAAAGGGAATCAGGTAAAAAATAAAACAGCAACACAGGTATTGGAAAAAAATAAACTGCAACAGCAAATGCAGGAACAAATAGAGAAGAGTAATCTGGAAATCAGAAAAACGAATACCCAGCTTACGGATATCCGGTACAGATATGAGCAACAGTCTAAGGCTGTAGAACAGGCTGCCGAAGCACTGCGTATTGTGCAGAACCGGTATACCCAGGGTTTGGTAAATACTGCCGATGTGCTGATGGCACAAACTCAGCTTGCACAGCAGAAAATGCTGAAAGCGCAGGCCGTCTTTATGCAAAAATCAACACTCACTTATTTGCAATTTTTAACAGCAACCAAATAAAAACAACCTAAAAAAGAGATAGTATGTTATTCAGAAAATTTTCAATGGCAATAGTGGTATTCACTGCAACTGTTTTTTTAAGTTCCTGCTCGGGCAGTGAGAAACAAGAAACAGAAAAACCGGTAACCCCTATACTGGTTACACTTGCTACTCCTGATGGGAATAAGACTGCTGGCATTATTGAGGCAAGCGGTCAGGTAGAAGCGGCACATTCGGTAAATATCAGCACACGTGCAATGGGATATATTACTAAAATGCCAGTGAAAGTGGGAGACCATGTTGCAGCAGGACAATTATTATTTACGGTTAACAGTACAGATATTTCTGCAAAAAAAGCGCAAACCGAAGCAATGATTTCGCAGGCGGATGCTGCTTTACGGAGTGCACAAAAAGATTTTGAACGATACACAGTATTATTTAAGCAGCAGAGTGCCTCTGCCAAAGAACTGGATCAGGTAACCCTTCAATACCAGTCTGCCAAAGCAAATGCAGAAGCAGCCCGTGAAATGAAAAATGAAATAGCTGCGCATTTGGCTTATACCAGTGTTACTGCACCTTTTTCCGGAATTGTAACGCAGAAGTTTTCTGAGGCAGGAAGTATGGCTACGCCCGGAATGCCGGTGCTTACCATAGAACAGGGAGGTAGTCTTCAGGTTACTGCAGCTGTTTCCGAAAACCAGATTGCATCAGTAGCGTTGGGGGATGATGTTAGTATGACGATTGAGTCCTTAGAAAAGGTTATTGAGGGTAAAGTAATTCAGATCAATCCTTCTTCTCAGTTTTCGGGTGGTCAGTACATTGTTAAGGTCTCACTCCCTTCAGGAATTAATAAAATATATGCGGGCATGTTTGTACATGTTCAGTTTGCTGCAAAAAATAATTCAGCAACCCTCTCTAAAGAAACAGGCGCAGTGAGTATTCCTTTGAAAGTGATCATTAATCGCGACCAGCTCACCGGTGTGTATACCCTTAGTTCGCAGAACACTGCTATGCTTCGTTGGTTAAGACTGGGTAAAACAAGTGGCGATAGGGTAGAAGTTCTTTCAGGACTGGCAAAGGATGAACAATATATTCTTTCTTCAGAAGGTAAATTATATAACGGAGCTCCGATCAAAACAAAATAATCAGTAATGGAAAAAGGTTTATCAGGTAATATCGCAAAAGCATTTTTACAGTCAAAATTAACCATCCTGTTGATGGTGGCTTTTCTGTTGATCGGCGGATACAGTACCATGCTGATTCCCCGTGAGGAAGAACCGCAGATCACTGTTCCGATGGCAGATATTTTTATTGGTTATCCGGGTGCAACTCCAAAGGAAGTGGAAACAAAAATTGCTGCTCCAATGGAAAAGTTCATTTCCAATATCAAGGGGGTGGAGTATGTTTATTCCACTTCAATGAAAGGGCAGGCAATGCTGATCGTTCAGTTTTATGTGGGCGAAGATGTAGAACGTTCCCTGGTAAAACTCTACAGCGAGATCATGAAGCATATGGATGTTATGCCACAGGGTGTTACTATGCCTCTGGTAAAGCCCAGAGCCATAGATGATGTGCCTGTGCTCGGACTTACTTTATGGGGAGAACAATACGATGACTATCGCCTGAAATTATTAGGCCAGCAACTGGCCAATGAAATTAAAAAAGTTCCCGATGTGGCCGAAGTGACTGTTTCGGGTGGCAGAAATAAAGAAGTTAAAGTTCTACTGGATAAATCATTGATGGCATTGAATGGCATAGATCTGCTGGGTATCAGTAAATCTATACAGGCTGGTAATGTGCAATACGATGCCGGTACAATGATCAGAAATGATTCAGCCTTCACTATTCAAACAGGCGATTTTTTAAATACTGCCGATGATGTAGCTCAACTGGTAGTTGGTTTAAAAGCAGGCCAGCCTGTTTACCTGAACCAGGTGGCAAAAGTAGAGGAAGCACCTTCTACCTCTTCACAATATGTATTTTTTGGCTACGGCAAGGCTGATACTACGGGCTACAAAAAATATACAGCCACTTATCCTGCAATAACAGTTTCAGTTGCTAAAAAGTCCGGAGCCGATGCTATGAAGCTTTCAGAAGAGATCAAGCAAAAAGTAGCACATCTTAAAAAAGACCTGATACCCTCTGATGTTCAGGTTTCAGAAACAAGAAATTATGGAGATTCTGCTTCTCACAAAGTAAGTGAGTTGTTGTTTCACCTGTTTATTTCCATCGTAGTGGTTACCTTATTTGTAATGCTGGCAATGGGATGGCGCGGAGGGTTGGTAGTATTTCTGTCTGTACCTGTTACGTTTGCATTAACCCTGTTCAGTTATTACATGATGGATTATACCCTCAACAGGATCACTCTGTTTGCGCTGGTATTTATTACGGGGATTGTGGTTGATGACTCCATCATCATCGCAGAAAATATGCATCGCCACTTCAAGATGCGTAAACTTCCTCCATTGCAGGCTGCTATCTATGCCATTAATGAAGTAGGTAATCCTACCATTCTGGCAACATTCACAGTAGTTGCAGCTGTTTTGCCTATGGCATTTG
>CALPNW020000192.1 GCA_943325035.2 Sphingobacterium thalpophilum
AAAAAAAAGCAATGACTACTATCGCACCAAGATCATCGATAATTGCAAGTGCCGTTAAAAAAATCTTTAGCGCAACCGGAATTCTTGTACCAAGTAATGACGCTACGCCAAGTGTAAATGCAATATCAGTTGCCATTGGGATGGCCCATCCATTTGAGAATGAATTACCCCGGTTTAATAATGTGTAGATGACCGCAGGAACAATCATACCTCCAATGGCTGCTGTTACCGGAAGTATAGACTGGCGCAATGTTGAAAGTTCCCCTTCAGCCATTTCTCTTTTGATCTCCATGCCTGCCAGAAAAAAGAACACTGCCATGAAAAGATCATTAATAACCGATATTACCGTATTGGGTAGTACGAGCCAACCAATTTGTAAAAGGTGTTCATTGGTTCCATTGAAGCTGATCATCCAGCAATTCCTGTACCATTCGGAACTGTATGACCAGTTAGATAAAACAAGAGAAATAAATGTGCATAGCAGCAATGTTATTCCTATGGCCCTGCTATCATGAATAAATTCAGCAAATGGATTTATAAAAGTTGTCTTTAGAAAGGAAAAGAATGCCATGAAGATCCACTTTAGTTAGAAAGGATATCAAATTTAGTTTTGGGTCTTTTAGCGGTTAACCATTTAAACCCGCGTAGTTTTATTTCTTCGTGATTAACCTGACGCATGGGATAAGAATTTCCTTCCAGATTTCTGAGAAAAAGTACCCGCTCTGGCTTACCTTCCTCAAAGAAAACATCTATCACTTCTGCACTGGATTTATTTACACCTACAAATTTTTTACTTTCATCTGTTGCGTAATACACATTGCCCGCATTACCTTTTGCCCGCATGGTGTTTATCTTTCCATCGGTAAATAATGCATTAATGGTAGTGCCTTTTAACTGATTAAAAAAAATGGAACTGTCTACCCGGTTGATGGCCATTGCATTTTCAAACACAAATAACCTTTCCGGTTTCTTTTCTTTGATATATAAGTAAATCGTGTCTCCGGTTATCTGGTTTTCCTGTGCCCATACTACCGGGCTTTTAAATAATCTGAATACTGAATCTTTTAACGAATAAAATAAGCTATCACCAACAGCCTGAAGTGAATCGGAAAATATCCTTACGTTAAAAAAAGCTTCAAAGAACTTATCACTGCTGTCTTCTTTGTTTTTTTCCATAACAGGACTTTTAATATTGCTGTCCCGTATTGCAGGTACTTTTCTTGTTTTTTGTAAATCAGATAATTTTGCGGTGTATAAAGTATCTGCTGTAATAAAAATAGAATCAACACCCTGTTTGATCAGCAAGAGTGGCTTTTGAGTGGCAATCAGTGAATTTGTTTTTTTATTGGTTCTGATGTTATTGGCAATCATATCAAAGCCCTGTGTACTGTCTTTACTACGGTAAACTGCATTGCCCCGGAATTCACTCAGCCCTGTTGAATCATCAAAGGCCATTTCATCTGCTGTAAAAGTAGAAGTACTATCATCTATTACAGCACGTTTATACAATTCCGCCTTTTTATTTTTCATATCATAATAACCTTCTCTGGTTTTTATGGTACGTTTTTCTTTTTTATTATAGATCACGGCAGGGGAGGTGAAAGTGGCAATTTCTGTGCCTGTATTATACTGCAATGTATCTCCGGTGATTTTATTATCCGGATCAGTCATTACTACATTGCGCTTAAAAATCACATCCCTTGTTTCGCCGTAATAATAGCCTTCTTTACTGGTGAGTACCGACTTTTTGCTAACCAGTTTGCCTCCCTTTAAATAAGTGCCTATTTTAATGGTAACATTATATTCCAGCTCTTCCGTCGTTAAAACACCTTTGCCATCTGTAAGTTTCACCTTTGTTTTAAGAAAAGCTTTCTTTTCCTTTCCCAGGTATTTTAAATACTGCGCATAAGTGTGAATACTATCTGCATCATTGATATGTACATTGCCAAATGCTTCCAGCGTATTTAACTGCCTGTTCAACACGGCACTATCTGCAAAAAACAAAGTGTTCTCCTGTTTTACCTGAACCTTGCCTACCAGCGAAATGAATTCATTCATCGAATCGAGTTTCTGGTAATTATATCGCTCGGCAAATAAAATATCGAGCCGCTGACCGGCTTTAACAGCTGTATCGGTATCGGGTCGCTGGGCAACCAAAAAAACAGGCACCAGCATCAGCAGGCAGATATATGAATATATTTTAAACGCCATTAATTGGAAGTCTTAGAGGAATCTGCTAAAGGAGCCAATAGTGGTCCTGATTTGTCTTTTTTTCCGAATACCGAAATATTTACATACCGCTTGGGGTGCATGCGCAGGTCATCCACTAAAATATTAGCGCTTCTGATGGTATTGTTCAGGTTATTGTATAATGACTTGTCATTAATCAGCTTTCCCAGTGAACCATCCTGTGAATTCAGTTTGGCAACCATTGTGTTCAGGTTAGTAATAGCCGATTTTAATTTTTCAACCGATCCGCTGATGTCTGCTTTCGAAAAATTATCTGATGCCTTACTCACGTTATCGAGTGTTTTAGTAATCTTATCGTTGTTATCGCTTAGATTTTTTGTAAAGCTATTTACGTTTTTCATTGACTGTGAGATGGATCCACTTTGCTGATTAAGCATGTCCTGAAGAGAAGCAGAAGATATTACCAGATTGGCTGTTGTCTTATTCACATTGGCTATAACAGTTTGCAGGTTGTTTTTTGTTTCCGGATCAAAAATGGTATTGATATTATTCATTACAACATCCAGTGTTTGAATGGTTTTTGTTAGCTGTTCAGTAACCGGATCCAATTTATCCATCAAACCATCCAGCATTCCTGGCGTGTTGGCGGTAGCAATTGTATCTCCCGGTAAAAAGTATTTTGTTTCATTTCCCAGCTTAATATCTATACTTGGTGTGCCAAGTGGATTACTGCTAATAGAAGCTACAGAGTTAACGGGTATCTCGTAATCTCCTTTGAGTTTTATGGTAATGATGATATTGGATAGTTTTTCATCGGCATTTTCAATATCCGAAACTGCACCAACCTGAAAACCGTTTACATAAACCGGATTGGAGATCATTATTTTTTTGGTATCAGTGTATTTTGCATGCAGGTAGTTGCCCGTTTTGAGGATGGTTTTACCTTTTAAGAAGTTAAAACCCAGTATTAATAAAGTGATGGCTACTGCTGTTAATGCACCCACTTTGGTTTCATTCGAAATTTTCATCTTTATCTGCTGTTATTTTCTGTAAATAGAAGCTATACGGTATTCCTCTCTAAGGAAACAAATTTAAGGTTTCTAAAATGGTAATGGATAAAATAAGCTGTAAAATCACTTATTTAGGGAACCTGAACCACCTGTATTGGTTTGCTGTTTCTCCAGTGAAAATTTATATCGTTTAATCGCTTTTATCAGCACTTCGCATATTTCGGTCTGGCCTTCTTCACTATTCAGGTAATCTTCTTCCTCCGGGTTGGAAATAAATCCGGTTTCTACCAATACTGCAGGCATAGCCACTGCATATAAAACGAAAATACCCTCTTTTCGTTGCTTGGCTTCCCTGCTTACCCTGCCTACCTTCTTGAATTCATCCTCAATAGTTAATGCCAGATCGGCACTGCGTTGAAAAAAGGTCTGCGTTTTCATGCTTAAGAGCATCATTTTGGTAGGATCATTCTTTTCCAACTCCTGCATAGCAATTAAAGAAGCGGAATCAATGTCATTTTCTTCGTTCTTGATTAAAGCGTTCATTCTGCCGGTATTTTTACTTACCGGATAAATGAAAGTTTCGGTGCCGCTTGCCGGATTGGGGGATGTCCAGTACCGATAGTCCTTAACCTTTCGGGTATATTTTTTTCTTTTTTTCCCTTTGCCTTTATAATAAGTTTCTGTTTTATACCCTACAAATTCGCTGTGACGTTGGGGATCGGCACTGTTTACATGTATACAAATGAACAGGTCTCCCTTTAATTTATTGGCTATTTCCGCTTTTCGGGTAACATTATCAAATACATCAGTAGTTCTGGTCATGGCTACTTCCACATCAGGTATGGCCACTTCCATCATTTTCTCCAGCTTTAATGCAACTGCAAGTGCAATATCTTTCTCATTGGAATATCTGCCACGGGCACCAGGATCGCTTCCGCCATGGCCTGCATCAATAACAATTCTCTTCAATGCCTGCTTCTGTAGAGGCTTTTTCTCTATCTCCGTAAAGGAAGACATTGAAATTAAACCCAGACTTAACAAAATAAAAGCAGCAAAATATCTTTTCATTTTCTCTTTTCATTAAAGGATTCTATGCTAATTACCCAATTTACACCGATAGACCCTAATTTTGCGGCGTAACCATGAGCAGAACTCGCAAAATTAACGTAAAAACAAAGCTGGCTATTGTAATGACCTTATTAATAGGGATATTAACATTTCATATAGATGGGGTCTCCCGGCCAATGTTTTTTCAGGTAAAAATTCAAAAAGCGCCTGTTGTTCGATCAAAAGATACATTAAGTCTGCCAAAAGATACCATACTGCCTATTTCAGACAGTTCGAGGTTAAAAAAGGATAGTTTGAAACTGGTCATTGATACCCTTCAGATTTCAAGAGATTCAATTGATGCCCCCATCAGTTATTCTGCCGAAGATTCAGGGGTGCTGATTGTTCCAACGCGTGAATTCCTGTTGTATGGCAAAGCAAAAGTGGATTATACCGATTTAAAGCTGGAGGCAGCCACTATTCGATATGATCAGCAAAGCCAGGTTATTAAAGCGTATGGTGCGCTGGACACTACCGGTAATCCGTTAAGTAAACCCCAGTTTATTCAGGGACAGATGAAATCGGTGAGTGATTCTATTTTGTTCAACATAAAAACAGGTAAGGGGCTGATCAAGAATACTTTTTTTCAGGAAGGAGAAATTTACATGAATGCCCGGGACCTTAAAAAAATCAGTGCGAGTGAGATCTTTGCCTATAAAGCCAGGTTTACAACCTGTAATTTAGATACCCCCCATTTTAATTTTCGTACAACCAAAATGAAAATTATCAACAACAAGTTGGGT
>CALPNW020000193.1 GCA_943325035.2 Sphingobacterium thalpophilum
ATACAAATGAAATAACTTGGTGAAAGCTTTATCATCACCATTACTAAGCTGTTTGAACAACAGGTTGTTGTCATATGAATCGTTGTATTCCACTAATCAGCTGATATGTGTATGAAAACGAACATACAATAACATTTTCTCTTAAAAAAATATATTAAGAATTTGAGATAATACAGATATATGATGACCCCAAACTGGGTGCAATAAAGAATCATCAGTATTTGTAAAATATTTAATTGTTCTTTAATAGTTTTATATAGCCATATTGGATGATTATTTAACCCAGAGAGGATTTAAACTAGCTCATTGCTATCCTACTTAAAACCAGTTTTCTGGGAATCACGACAAATATATTTTAAATAATACTATAACATCCATCCGATTATTTGATCGTTGTATTTATAAATTCCAACATGTATTGTGGCTAACCACTGTACACGTTTGATCTAAATCATGTGCATGATTTTCGATTACTTAAGTATTCCGAAAGTCCTTGTAATTTACTTTAATGTTTAAAAGTACACCAATCAAAGGCCAAGTCTTTTTGAACCGATGTTTAAAATTTTATCGGCCTCTTGAAAGAGCAAAACAATGCCTGGCTCCAACATATCACCATGGTTAAATCCCTGCAATTCATAAAGTGATACTTTTTTATTGCCGTTGAGTTTCATCATCCTTATAAAATAGGCATTCTCTTCGTACCTCCCATATAGTTCCAATTCCCTGTCTCCAGTGATATCAATAATCAAAGGAGTGTTTGATTTTACAAAATTAATTGGGGCATATGCATCAATTACAGGGAGAAGGCTACTTATATTATTTTCCTTTCTAATAGTGAAATGTGTAATAACTTGTGGACTCAAAGGAATGGCAGCTTTAATTTTATCAACGGCAATGTTTCTTTTGGACAACCAAGAAGAATCCATCGTAAGCATCATCGCCAGGTATCCCCCAGCAGAATGTCCCGATAAAAACACTTTACTGCTATCTCCTCCCCATTCTTGAATATGATTGAATACCCATGCTACAGCTTCTGCAGCATCCTCAATGTAGGCAGGTGCTTTTACCTTAGGACTTAACCTGTAGTCAACAGAAACAATAATATATTTATCATTTTTCAGTTTATTAGAAATGTTCTTCGAACCAAATGTCAAACTTCCACCATGAAACCATATAATTACTGGCAAAGGATTTTTGCTTTCAGGAATATATATGTCTAGTTTACACTGACTATTGATATAGCTGTCTTTTCTTGCGGCTTCGGAGTAATAAGGAATGTCTTTAATTTCTTTACTTTGCCCAATTAGAAAACTCGAACAGAACAATGTTAAAAGAGTAACTAGCTTTTTCAAATTAAAATATTTAGAATGAAGATATAGTATACGTTTAAAATCCACTATTTTTAATTTTAACGAAAAATATAAAATATTCTTTAAAATCAAGATTATTTGAATTTAAATAAAATGTTCTTGAAACTTGCGAGCATCAACACTTTGAAATTTTTTGAGAATATGACCACCATCGAAAGAGGATGCTTTTATTGTATATTAGTCAGTAAATTCAACACATCCAACAGTTGATGATAAAAACGATTACTATGCCTTATGTGATTTTATCCGGTTCAATTCTCCCGGGGAAAATGGGAATCTATATGGGTATTTTAAATTTCATCAATACCCTTCCGCAAATCATCAATGAGATCTGCGGCAGATGGATCGTAAAACATATTTATGGTGATCAGCCTATTTATGCTATTGTACTCGCAGACTTTTTTATGTTATGCGCTGCAGTAAGTGGACTCTTTGTTTATGATGAAGGTACTGTTCGTATCAGACAGGAAAAAAAGTAAAAAACAACCTATGAAAAAGATTAGTTTATCCGGTATTATGCTGCTGCTTTTTATGGCAGTAAATGCACAGTATGCTTCGCTATACCCTTCGGGATGGTTTATTGGAATGAAATGGAATAAAGTACAGGTAATCGTTAAAGGCGAATACAATGGATTCAATAAAGAAAAAGTAAGGGTTACTTATCCGGGTGTTCAGTTGCAGAAAGTATACCAGTTTGAGAATGGGAAATACCTTGCCCTTGATCTGTTAATTACGGATCAGGCAAAGCCCGGATTGGTAAATATTGAATTCATTCAAAACAACAAAGTACATGCAGTTCAGTGGCCTTTAAAAGTAAGAAGATCCGGTTCTGGAAAAGAATTTGCACAGGGTGTTACTGCCAAAGATTTTATTTATCTCATCATGCCCGACCGGTTCAGCAATGGCGACCGGTCTAATGATCAGGTTGCCGGTTATAGGGATACCGTACTTAACAGAAAAAATCCGATTGTACGCCATGGTGGCGATTTGCAGGGTATCATTAATCACCTGGATTATTTTAAAGAATTGGGTGTGACCGCGCTCTGGCTTACACCTGTACTGGAAAATGATATGCCGCTCCAATTGGAACAGGTAGGTAAAATGGCTGGTTATCATGGATACTGGTTTACAAACCACTATGCCGTTGATAAAAGGATGGGAGGTGATGCTGCTTACAAAAAGTTAGTGGATGCTGCACATGCCAAAGGCATTAAAATTATTCAGGATGCAGTATATAATCATGTAGGAATCGAACATTGGTTTTATAAGGATGCCCCTTCAAAAGACTGGATTAATCAATGGAAGAATTACACTAATACCAATCACCGCGATGAGGCCATCTTTGATCCAAACGGAAATACCGCAGATAAAAAAATAATGCTGGATGGCTGGTTTGTTCCAAACCTCCCCGATGTAAACCAGCGTAATCCTTTTGTAGCTAATTTTTTAATTCAACATGCATTGTGGAGCGTGGAAGAATACGGTATCGACGGATGGAGAGTAGACACTTACAAGTATTGCGATGAAGCATTTTTGAACAGGGTTAATGCTGCGTTAGAAAAAGAATATCCTTTGATCACTATTTTTGGCGAGGCTGTGGCCAACACAGTTGTTGGTAGTGCATACTACACCCAAAATACCATGCGTGCTGCATTCAAACACAACCTTCCCGGAACCACTGACTTTCCGTTGAGTTATGCAATGACCGATGCATTGAATAACCTATTCGGATGGACAGACGGAGTGAATAAATTATATATGACACTTGCGCAGGATTTATTGTACAAGGCACCCGAAAAAAATTGTATTTTCTTTGATAACCATGACATGGAAAGATTTGTTTCCGTTATCGGAGAAGATATGGGCAAATATAAAATGGGGATGAATTTACTTTTTACATTAAGAGGAATCCCCCAGCTATATTATGGAACAGAAGTGTGGATGAAGAACTTCAAAAATCCCAATGATGGCATGGTCCGGCTCGATTTTCCCGGAGGATTTGACGGGGATCCTGAAAATAAATTTATTGCTTCCGGAAGAAACAGCACCGAACAGGAAGCATTTGAGTATGTAAAAAAACTGGCCAATTTCAGAAAGAATAATAAGGCGCTTCAGACGGGAAAACTAATGCAATGGCTTCCGCAGAATGGACTCTATGTTTACTTCCGTTACGATAAGGAGCAAACCATAATGTGTATATTTAATACAGCTGATACAGAAAATAAAATCAGTCTGTCCAACTATGCGGAAAGAACAGCGAATGTTAAAACAGCTACCAATATTTTGAATAATCAGCAGGTGGGTAATGAATTCACTGTTGGCGCTAAAACGTCATTGGTATTGTTACTTCAGTAAAAAAATATTTGAAATTATATTTATGGAAAAGGTTTTTCATTATTTATTGATTGTTCTCATGCTTTCCTGTACAATGGCGGGAAAGGCTAAGTTCCATGGGTACGATGCTTTTAAACAATAAGCATTTCCAACAGAACTTTGCAGTGCTGCCCGTTGGGGAAAATTTCATGGTCAATGGACTCGGCAGGTAAAAGGAAACTGCCATTGGGGGAGGATGTATCAATACTTTCAGATAAGCTATGATACCATCACATTCAATATTCTCAACAATCTGCATAGGTTTGATGTAAACTTCCCTCTTTGAAATCTTACCACTCACCCCCTTTTCAACAATTTCATCAATTAGTTCATGATCATGAAGCGCACAATACTGTTTGATCCTTAATTTCTGATTGTCTATTGAGTGACCTCCAACTGGTAAAAGGTGTAACAACGGAGATACCACACCGATTTCCCCATTTTGATCGGTTTTGATGGCTAACCTATCCATAAGCCTTTAAATAAGCGAACAGGGGTTAATGGTCTCGATGGTTTTGGCGCAAATTTAGCAAATGAAAAATGGGTTGTGAACTAAAATTCATAGCCCATTTTTTTTGAGATAACTCTCCACTAGGTATCTGACAGGTTTTGACTTTTATAATATTGTGCTCTCTGCTATTATTTGATTTCTACTATTGGGTTCTTCATTAAAAATCCAATTGATTGTAAAAACTCATCCGTTTCAAAAACTGTTTTTTTATAATATTCCAGGTTTTTATAGTTAAAGAATCCATGCCCTTGCCCTTCATACAATTTAAGGACACATTGACTTTTAACCTTCTCCATTGCTTTTTGAAAATATTTAGCAGTTTCTACTGGTATTAGTTGGTCATTGGTTCCCAAAAAAATTATAGTTGGAGGCATTCCTTCTCTGATATTGTGAAGTGGTGAAAATTGCTTGTAGGCGTCCCCTATTTTATTATAACCATATCCGCCTGGACCATTATCTATGACTGGATTATACAACACCAATGCGTTTGGAATACAGCTTATTGAATTATTGTCTGAAACTTCATTATAATCATCAATTAAAGCTGTGGCAGCTGCAAGATGTCCTCCTGCAGAACCACCAGCTGCAACAATTTTGGAAGTGTCTATTTGAAATTTATCTGCATGTTCTCTTAAAAACCGAATAGATGTTTTTGCATCTTTTAATGACTCAAATGGTGTGCTTTGCTGTCTGTCTTTAACCCTGTAATCAACAAGAACACAAACCATCCCTCTTTGCGTAAAATACTTTGCATGCGGTTCAAATTGGCTGATGCTTCCACTACTCCATCC
>CALPNW020000194.1 GCA_943325035.2 Sphingobacterium thalpophilum
AAGGGTGTTACCGGTGAAAACCTTATTAAATTATTAGAAGCGCGTTTAGACAACACAGTATTCCGTATGGGATTAACTGCAAGTCGTCCGGAAGCCCGTCAGTTGGTTAACCATAAGCACATCACTGTGAATGGTGAGATCATGAATGTACCTTCTTACACATGTAAGCCAGGTGATATCGTTGGTTTCAAACCGAAGAGCGCAGACAATACAAGTGTTACCAGCAAGAGCCGTGGAAAAAATCCTAAGTTCGGTTGGTTGGATTGGAATGAAGCTGAGAAAAAAGGCACTTTCATTACTTTCCCAGAGCGTGAACATGTTCCTGAGAATATCAAGGAGCAACTGATCGTGGAATTGTATTCTAAATAATCTATCAATTCACCCAAATAAGTAAATAAACAAGTTTTAATATGGCAATATTAAGCTTCCAGAAGCCAGACAAAATTGTTCTACAGAAAGCAAATGATTTCGAAGGACAATTTGAGTTCCGCCCGCTCGAACCGGGTTTCGGTCTAACCATTGGTAATGCACTTCGCAGAGTTTTGCTGAGTTCATTAGAAGGTTACGCTATCGTAGGCATCAAAATTGACGGAGTAGACCATGAGTTTGCCACCATCAAAGGAATCACAGAAGATGTTACTGAAATAATCCTGAACTTAAAGCAGGTTCGTTTCAAAAAGCACGTAGACCACGAAATAGCTACAGAAAAAATCAACTTGTCTATCAAAGGACGCAGTGAGTTTAATGCAGGCATGATCGGAGAATTGTCTCAGAGCTTTCAGGTTATGAATCCTGAGTTACTTCTTTGTATCATGGATCCAACAGCAAAACTGGATATTGAACTGACTATCGGAAGAGGTCGTGGATATATTCCTGCTGAAGAAAATAGAATCAAAGATGCTCCGTTCGGATACATCGCTATCGATTCAATTCACACCCCAATCAAGAACGTTAAATACGCGATTGAGAACTACCGTGTTGAACAAAGAACCGATTACGAAAAACTGATCCTGGACGTTGCAACTGATGGAACAATTCATCCGGAAGATGCTGTAAAGCAGGCTTCACGTATTCTGATCCAGCACCTGATGATCATTACGGATGAGAACATTACTTTTGACAATAAAGAAGATAAGAAAGAAGATGTTGTTGATGAGCACGTTCTGCAACTGCGTAAAGTATTGAAAACACCACTGGAAGATTTAGACCTTTCCGTACGTGCATTCAATTGCCTGAAAGCAGCTAAAATCAACAGCTTAAGTGAACTGGTTCAATACGAGCAGGAAGACCTGATGAAGTTCAGAAACTTTGGTCAGAAATCACTCTCTGAAATTGAGCAGGTGTTAACTGAAAGAGGTCTTAGCTTTGGTATGGACTTAGGTAAACTTGGTCTGGACAACTTAGATAATTAATTAACCGCCTTCGGGCAACCTCCACAAATCCTGACACGGTGTGGAGTCTAAAATCGAAAAGTCATGCGTCACGGAGACAAAATCAACAACCTCGGCCGTAAAAAAGCCCACAGAATTGCATTATTGCAAAACTTAGCTAGTCAGTTAATCACTCACAAGCGTATCGTTACCACTCTGGCAAAAGCAAAAGCGTTAAGAACTTATGTTGAGCCATTGATTACCAAGACCAAAAAGATTGAATCTGCAACGCAGATCAGTCACAATCACCGCCTGGTTTTTGCTCAACTGCAGGATAAAATTGCTGTTAAAGAATTATTTACAGTAGTTGGCCCTAAAGTTGCCTCACGTCCTGGTGGATATACCCGTATTTTGAAATTAGGAATTCGTCCGGGTGATAATGCTGAAAAAGCAATGATTGAACTGGTTGATTTCAATGAAATCTATGGTAAGGGTGTTGAAAACGCTGCCGAGCCTGCTAAGAAAACACGTCGTAGCCGCGCTCCTAAAAAAGCAGAAGCTGACGAAGCAACTGCTCCTGAAGCATCATCTACTGAAGAAAAAGCAGCTGAATAACCAATGCAACTGTTTTAAATATAAAAGGCATTCCGTTACTTACGGGATGCCTTTTTTTATAAATATTGGGATGTGAGAAAATTAACGGACTTTTTTGCCAAATATGGTTTTCTTTTGCACCCATAAACCCCGCTTTGAATTATGCCACAATCAAGAAAACCAGCTGTATTGATTCTTGCAGACGGACATGTGTTTCACGGTCTGTCTTTTGGTAAAACCGGAATTGCTACCGGTGAAATTTGTTTTAACACCGGAATGACCGGTTATCAGGAAGTATTCACTGATCCAAGTTATACCGGGCAGGTGCTGATCATGAACAATGTGCATGTAGGTAATTACGGCATAAAAAATACAGATGTAGAAAGCTCCAGTGTTAAGATTAGAGGACTGATTGCCAGAAACCTGGAAGATCAGTTTAGCCGTATGCAGGCTAATGGTGATTTAAACACCTATCTGGTGGACAATAATATTGTGGCTATAGAAGGAATAGACACCAGGGCATTGGTGGCGCATGTGCGTACCATAGGGGCCATGAACTGTATTATTTCTTCGGAAGGAACAAGTGTGGAGGAATTGAAGGTGCTGCTAAAAGCAGTTCCTGACATGGATGGGCTGGAATTAGCCAGTACGGTAAGTACAGAAAAGGAATACGAACTGGGAGATCCGGCTGCTGCAATAAGGGTAGCCGTACTTGATTTTGGGGTTAAACAGCATATTCTGGAATGTCTGGTTTCGAGAGGTGTATTTGTACGGGTTCATCCTGCTAAAACTTCTTACAGCAGATTGCAGGAGTTTAGTCCTACCGGGTATTTTATTTCCAACGGACCCGGCGATCCTTCGGCCATGCCATATGCAGTAGCCACCGTTAAAGAATTGCTGAAAGATAAAAAGCCTGTTTTTGGAATTTGTCTCGGGCATCAGTTACTGGCGCTGGCCAATGATATACCTACTTTCAAAATGCACCATGGTCACAGGGGATTGAACCATCCTGTTAAAAATATCATTACCGGACAATGTGAGATTACTACACAAAACCATGGGTTTGGGGTAGATCCGGAAGCTGTTCGCAATCATGCCAATGTGGAAGTTACTCACCTTAACCTGAATGACAACTCAATAGAAGGCATTCGTTTGAAGGACAGACCTGCTTTTAGCGTTCAATACCATCCGGAAAGCACTCCCGGACCTCACGACAGCAGATATTTGTTTGATCGCTTTGTAGAAATGATGCACTAATTTTGTGCTATGAAAATCATAATCATTAACGGACCTAACCTCAATTTATTAGGTAAAAGAGAACCGGCCATTTATGGCGGACAGCCTTTTGAATCTTATCTGGAGAATCTCAAAATGGTGTTTCCTGATGTTGAGTTTACATATGTTCAATCAAACATAGAGGGTGAATTGGTTAATGCCATTCAGCAATATGGATTTACTGCAGACGGAATTGTGTTGAATCCTGCAGCGTATACCCATACATCTGTTGCTATCGGGGATGCAGTTGCAGCAATTACCGCTCCGGTGGTAGAAGTGCATATCAGCAATGTACGTGGCAGAGAAGAATTCAGAAAACTGTCTTATGTATCCGGTGTGGTAGATGGAAGTATTCTAGGGCTTGGTTTAATGGGCTACGAACTTGCAGTAAGATGGTTATTGAATCATAAACAATAATTGATTTATTTTACGAATTGCTTACTTCATATCCTAAGATGCAGGCAAGATCCTATTCTGTTAAAACTATTTATTTAATTGCCATTGCTGCAATAGTGAAACTATTTGTTTCCCCCCTGCTGGAACTGGGTAATGACGAGGTCTATTACTGGACCTACGCATTGCACACAGACTGGAATCATTTCGACCATCCTCCCATGGTTGGTCTGCTGATCCGGTTAACCAGCCTTAATCTCTGGTGGGCCAGCGAAATCTCTTTACGCCTTGGAAGTATATTGGCCGCCGCCTGTTCTACCTGGTTTATTTTTAAGCTCGGCAAGTTGATTTCGTCGGAGAGGACCGGATGGTTTGCAGCATCAATTTATACAGCTTCTGTTTATACCGGATTTATTGCCGGTTTTTTTATTCTGCCGGATTCACCTCAAATGCCATTCTGGACAGGATCACTTTACATCATGGCCTATCTGGTGCTGAATAAGCGCGAAGAAAAAAATACCGGTATCTGGCTATTGCTTGGACTAACAATCGGGCTTGCATCACTGTGTAAAATACATGGTTTGTTTTTATGGGTGGGCTTTGGCTTATTCATTATTTGTTATAGCCGAAGGTGGCTTGCAAACTGGAGAATATATGTTTCGGCACTGGTCACCCTGATTTGTTTAATGCCCATTTTATACTGGAACCTGAAATTTGATTTCATTACTTATAAATTTCATTCCGAAAGGGTAACCCATACTGGAGTACAATGGGATTCTTTTGTACGCGAAATCAGCGGAGAATTTGCTTACCAGAATCCGGTGATTACGCTGTTGCTGTTAACAGCGGTTGGTATGTTTTTATTCAAAAAAATACGTTTCGGTAATAAGAATGCAGGGAGGTGGCTCTTGCTGATGAGCATTCCCATGTTATTGGTTTTTTGGGGAGTATCTCTTTTTAATCCAACATTGCCTCATTGGAGCGGTCCGGCGTATATTCCATTGTTTCTGATTGCAGCATTGTATTTAGACAAAAACACGAAGAATGCTTTTTCTCCATGGATAGTGGCAGCATTTACCCTGGTGGTAGTTGTCTTGTTTTCGGCAGTGCTGTTGGTGCGGTTTTCACCAGTGAATTTTGGCAGTCAGGAAAAGGAAAATTATGGTGAATATTGCCCTACGCTGGATCTTTCCGGATGGAAGGAACTGGGGGTTGAATTCAGTGCCATTGTTAAAAAAGACATTGCCGACAGTACCATGCAGCAGGGCTCATTGCTGCTTGCCAATAATTGGTTTCCGGCCGGACACCTGGAGTTCTACGTATCCAGACCTTCGGGGATACCTTTGATAGGGGTAGGTACATTGCAGAACCTGCATCA
>CALPNW020000195.1 GCA_943325035.2 Sphingobacterium thalpophilum
GAAAACCTGCGCTTTTTCGACATTTTGCGCTTTGGTACTACATTAACAACAATTTCAGCTACCTCTATCATGCGTGCGCATTTTGCCAGAGAATATGCAAGTCATTATTTTAACTATCCATTGCCAAAATTATCACTTGCAGAATTACAAGCCAATGTTAATGCTAACAGGTTGTTGCTTCCGATTCCGCAGTATGAGATCGACACGAATACGCAATTAGTAATAGCTCAAAACGCGGGGTACTAATTAATGTTACTAAAGAAAAGTATATCTAAACTGGTTTTATCGGGAATGATCTTTTTCATACCTGTATTGCTTTTTGCCCAGATCAAACAAGATTCAGTTTATAAGCCTGTTGAGTATCCAAAGGGATTTTCTGAATCCCTGAATATAGTTTACACAACAGTAAATGGTTGGGAAGGTAAAATGGATCTTTACCTTCCCCCCAAAACAAACAAACCATCCGGAATACTTATTAATATTCATGGAGGTGGATGGAATCATGGAGTAAAGGAGGGGCAGGGAGGCTTTAGCTCTTTTTTTAAAGCTGGTTTTGCGGTTGCAAATATTGAATACCGGTTAACTCCACAGGCTAAAGCACCCGCAGCTGTTGAGGATACGCGATGTGCATTGATATACTTAATAAAAAATGCCAGGCAACTTAATATTGATGTAAACAAAATCGTTCTGATGGGTGGGTCTGCCGGAGGTCATCTGGCTTTAATGGCTGGCCTTCTTGGGAATAACCATTTATTTGATTCTAATTGCACAGGTACAGAAAACATTCAAGTTGCTGCTATTATTGATAAATATGGTATCAATGATGTGTGGGATTGGGCTTACGGGCCGAATATTACGAGCAAATCAGCTACCAATTGGCTGGGATCAAAAGCAAAGGATATTGAATTTATACAATCGGTTTCACCCATTCATTATATCAATAAAAACAGCCCGCCTGTTTTTATTGTTCATGGGAATGCAGATCCAACAGTGTCTTATCAGCAGTCGGTTATACTTCATAAAAAATTAGTTGAGTTAGGGGTTAAAACAGAATTTATTACTGTTGAAGGTGGATTACACGGAAAGTTTGACAAAGAAAAAAACACGGAGATTAATACTGCTATCATGAAGTTTATCGCCGAAATTTTTTAAAATGAAAAAGTTTTACATCATTATTTTTTATTTATTACTCTATACTGCGGAAGTAGGATATTGTAACAATATTAAGTATGATGAAATTGTAAAAGTACTTCAGGAACAAATTCTTATAAAGGCGGGGCAATCTTTAAAACTTGCTCCAATTACGGTTACTGCATCACATTCCAACAGATCTGCAGGTGGCCTTCATGATTTTTACTCCGAAGGTGATTACTGGTGGCCGGATTCAAATAATCTCTCTGGTCCTTATATTCAGAGAGATGGAATGACCAATCCCGGCAATTTTACTGAACACAGAAAAGCAATGATCCGTTTCAGTCAAATTATCGGTTCACTTGCATCTGCCTATAAAATTACCCGCCAGGATAGGTACGTTCAACAAGCCATGGTTCATTTAAATGCCTGGTTTGTGAATGAGGCTACTTTAATGAATCCACACCTGTTATATGCCCAGGCAATTAAGGGTAAAGTAACAGGTCGTGGAATTGGCATTATTGATATGATCCAAATGATGGAAGTAGCACAAGGAGTTTTTGTAATGCAAGAGTCAAAAGCTTTCAATAAATCTTCATTGATCCGGATTAAAAAATGGTTTTCTGATTATTTATCGTGGGTAACTACACATCCCTATGGTATTGAAGAAAGAGATGCAAAGAATAATCATGGTACCTGCTGGGTTATGCAGGTTGCAGTTTTTTCGAAGTTGGTGAATGATCAGACTTTAATCGATTATTGTACTGACCGGTATGAAAAATTACTGTTGCCTTATCAAATGGATATAAATGGAGGCTTCCCGTTAGAATTAAAACGTACAAAGCCATATGGGTACTCACTTTTCAACCTGGATGCGATGGCTGTACTCTGTCATACCATCACAACAAAGAAAAATCCGGTTTGGAATTTTACTTTACCAGATAACAGGAGTCTAACAAAAGGGATTGATTTCTTGTTCCCATTTGTAAAGAATAAAAGTACATGGACATATCCTAAAGATGTGATGTATTGGAACGAATGGCCAATTGCGCATCCATTTTTAGTTTTGGGGTACTACCATAATAATAATAAAGAGTGGTTTAATACCTGGAAGCAATTAGAACATAATCCTCAAACAGAGGAAGTTGTCAGAAATCTTCCGGTTAGAAACCCGTTAATCTGGATTGAATAATAAATCGATAAATCAAGCAAATGAAGAAATCAATTTTATCTTTTACAGCACTGTTCTTAATAACAGTACTTGCAATGGCTCAACAAAATACAAAGCCCAATATCCTTTTTATTGCTATTGATGATTTAAAGCCCGAACTGGGTTGTTACGGTAATTCAATCGTTAAAACCCCGAACATAGACCGGTTGGCAAAAATGGGTACTGTTTTTATGAATAATTATTGTCAGCAAGCTGTTTGCGGTCCTACCCGTGCAAGTTTAATGACTGGTATGCGGCCGGATGTTACTAAAATATGGGATCTCAAAACACAAATGCGGGATATGAATCCTGATATTCTGACTTTACCTCAATACCTGATTACACAAGGATATACAACTTCTGGTACGGGTAAAATTTACCACCCCAGCAGCTCAATCAAAAAAATTGACCCTGTTTCCTGGAACACGCCATATATTGATGCTGAAGCAAAAGATTATGCTAATAATCTGGGTAAACCAGCTAATGGTCAATATCAGAAACCAGAAACAAAATTATATTTCAATAAAGATATTCCTGCAAAAGCAGCTACAGAAGATGATGATCTGAACCCGGTTAGCAGAAAAGGTCCTTCATCTGAATCTATTGATGTGCCTGACAATGCCTATGAAGATGGTGTTCTTGCATTGAAAGCAAGCACTCAGATCATTGCGCTTTCAAAAGCCAATAAGCCATTTTTTATGGCTGTAGGTTTTCACAAGCCGCATCTTCCTTTTGTTGCACCAAAAAAATACTGGGATCTGTATAACAGGGCTGATATGCCATTGGCTCCTTTTCAGGAACATGCAAAGAATGATCCGGAAATTGGATACCACAGGTCTGGAGAATTGAGAAATTATACGGATATTCCTGCTTATGCTACGTATAATGAGGATGGGAACTACGTTAAGTTAAAAGAAGAAAAACAAAAAGAGCTTATTCATGGATATTATGCATCAGTATCTTATACGGATGCCCAGGTAGGTATCTTATTAAATACTTTAGATTCATTAGGTACTTTAAATAATACCATTATAGTCCTTTGGGGAGATCATGGATGGCATTTAGGTGACCATGATTTATGGGAAAAGCATACCAATTTTGAACAGGCAACAAGAGCTCCATTGATCATAGCGGCGCCGGGTATGAAGCCTGGTAAATCATCTTCACAAACCGAACACATCGATATTTTTCCTACCATTTGTAATTTGGCTAATGTTACCATTCCTGCTCAGCTTCAGGGCAAAAGCTTAAAGCCTATTATGCAAAATAAAAAGGCAGTTGTAAAAGAATATTCAGTAAGTCAGTATCCCAGAAAGTTAAAAAAAGAAGAAATGAAGGCTAAGGGATACGTCAATAATAAAATGATGGGTTACAGTATGCGTACTGATAAATACCGATATACAATCTGGATGCATGACTTTACAAGTGATCAGGCTTTTAATGCAGAAAAAGTATATGCTACGGAAATGTTTGATTATGTAAAAGACCCGCTGGAGAAATCGAATGTGGCTGATGATGGAAATTATACTGCTGTTTCAAAAGAACTCTATAGTAAGATGCTTGCCTTCTTTAAAACTCAGGAAAAAAAATAATCCCATGCGTAATTTATTATTGTTACTGTCTGCACTGTTTATTTTTTCTGCTGGAGAAATAAGGGCACAACAAAAAGCAAGGCCCAATGTGCTTTTTATTGCTATTGACGATTTAAAACCAATATTGGGGTGTTATGGTAATACACTGATCAAAACGCCTAATATTGATCGCCTGGCTAAAATGGGTACTATGTTCATGAGTAATTATGTTCAACAGGCAGTTTGCGGGCCAACCAGAGCAAGCTTAATGACAGGGAAACGTCCGGATTATACAAAAGTCTGGGATCTTAAAACAAAAATGAGAGATGTTAATCCGGATATACTCAGCTTGCCCCAATACTTCAGTTCACAGGGATATTCAACACAGGGCATAGGAAAAGTATATGATGTTCGCTGTGTAGATAAAGACATAGATAAGCCATCCTGGTCGGTTCCTTATTATAAAACCGATAAAAAGTATTATCCGGCAGCATACGGTGAGCCTGCATTGGAAAGATACCAGATGGCAGAGACCAAAGCTTTGATTGCCAGGTATTATAAAGAAGCCATTGACAATGGAAAAACAAAGTCTGAAGCGAATGATTACGCCGGATCAAAAATAAAACCTTCTATTGAGCATGTTGATGTTCCTGATAATGCATATACAGACGGCGCCAATATTTTACAGGCTAAAGAGATTTTAGCTCAATTGAGTAAAAGTACGCAGCCTTTCTTTTTTGCTGTTGGAATTGCAAAGCCGCATCTGCCATTTGTTGCGCCTAAGAAATATTGGGATTTATACAAAAGAGAAGATATGCCATTGGCAAAATTTCAGGAGCAATCAAAGAATCCGGTGAAAGTTGCCTATCATAATTCAGGGGAACTAAGGGGGTATTCAGATATACCACCATTAACTTCTTTTACTGATCAGAAGCCTTATGGAATTACTTTGCCTGCAGATAAGCAAAAAGAATTAATTCACGGATATTATGCTGCTATTTCTTACATGGATGCACTGGTGGGTAAATTATTAAATACGCTTGACTCATTAGGACTGGCTAAAAA
>CALPNW020000196.1 GCA_943325035.2 Sphingobacterium thalpophilum
ACTCAAATAGCAAAGTAAGAATACCATGCGAATATTAATAGCAGATGATCACAGTTTAATCAGAGAAGGCCTTAGAAAAATTTTGCTCGAGTCACTTCCCTTTGCTGAGATAGTGGATGTTGCTGATTCTGCTGAATTATTCAAAAGAGCCATCAAAGAAAAATGGGATATCATTATTTCAGACATCAGTATGCCCGGATATTCGGGAATTGAAATACTCAAGGAAATTAAAACTCATACTCCTTTAACACCAGTGCTCATGTTGAGCATGCACTCTCCGGAACAGTATGCCGTAAGAGCAATCAAAGCAGGCGCATCTGGATATCTTACCAAAGAGAGTGCGCCATATGAACTGGTTACTGCCGTTCAGCATATATTAAGTGGCAGGAAATATATCACCAACCGGGTAGCAGAAGTACTGGCTGGTTCGCTGGAAGCTTATAGTACAAAAATGCCCCATGAGCAACTCTCAGACAGAGAATTTGAAGTGCTCAAATTTATTGTAGAAGGTAAATCAATTTCAG
The DNA here is from genome assembly GCA_943325035.2 of Sphingobacterium thalpophilum. Classification (GTDB taxonomy): domain Bacteria; phylum Bacteroidota; class Bacteroidia; order Chitinophagales; family Chitinophagaceae; genus Sediminibacterium. Next base: position 525 of record CALPNW020000196.1, read on the forward strand.
AAATAGGAGAGATATTAACGCTCAACGTAAATACCATCAGTACGTATCGTTCACGGATCATGGATAAGATGAGTTTACGCAGTAATGCCGATCTGGTGAAATATTCTATTGAAAACAAGTTGTTTAATCTGTAAGATATTTACTACAACAAAATACGGGCTTGTCAAAATAAATAGTAAAATCATTAGCCGATTACAGGCTTTTCAGTTTTTCTGCAAAGCTTTTTTATTGATTACCAGAGGTGGCCTTCGCAAATGATCAGGTCCAGCAATCCTTATAATTATTAATAATAAACAGTGCTGGTCTCATTTTGGGAATATTTGATTATTTGTAAGCCTGGTATTCCTGATTATCTTGTTTATTGCGTAAATTCTGTTTTTATTGAACTGCCAGCTATTAACTTCGAACCGATAAACCGAACTATGCGATACCCCTATACTGTAGATAAGAATTTAAACATCCTAATCAGTTCAGATGATCATTTTATAGTAGCTACCGATCTGGAAGGCAATATCACATTCTGTAACGAAGCATTTCAAAGAAGGTACCAGATTGTAGGGGAATCTGTTTTAGGTGTTGGGTTTGATGCTTTTGTGGATATCGAAGACATGGTGAATTTTAAGCGTGCCATTACCGAGTGCATCAGAAAACAGCTACCCTCAGTAGCAATAACTTACAAGATAGTAGGTGGATCTGGTTCAAAAAGTACCATTGACTATGAACTATCTATCGTTGCGGATAAACAAAACAGACCACTTGCAGTACTGCAGGTGGGAACTGATGCTGCTTCATCCGTAAAAGCACCTGTACCTGTATTGGATTATTCCGCCCCGGCTGCAGCCTATCAGTTGGCAGCTCCGGTTAAAAAACAGGTTGCCAGAGCAGCTACCGGCAATGAATTCGGAGAAGGATTTAAAGAAGTAGCAGACTATATTCCAGAGATGATCTGGATGACTGGGCCAGACCATATGCTCAACTATGTAAACACTGCCTGGCTGGAATTTGAAGGAGTAGATCTGGAAGATGAGGTCGGAGAGGGCTGGTTACAATCTATTCATCCGGAAGATTCCCAGCGGGTAATCATGGAACGGAAAGATGCGTTTCAACGACGTTCGGGATATACTATTACTTACAGGGTTCGAAGACATGATGGTACTTACCGTTGGGTAACTACTAAGGGTAACCCGGTATATGATGGTATTGGCACATTAACAGGCTATGCCGGAACCTGTCTGGACATTACTCCTGTTAAAGAAGCGCAGATACAAATCAGAAGGCAACAGGAATTAATGGAAAATGCCAAAATAGAGTTTGGTAAATTCACCAAGATCGCGCAGAAGATCAGCAGTATAGTGATCTTGTGCAACAGGGATAATTCCATTACCTGGGTGAATGATGCTTTTGTAAAAATCACCGGATTCAGTTTAAAAGAAGTGGCTGGTAAAAATCCCAATAGTTTTCTGCAGGGTGCAGAAACCAACCAGGAAACCCTGAATAAAATCAATAAAGTAATTGAACAGGGCAGAGGCATCAGAACGGAAGTGCTTTATTATACCAAGAGCGGAGTGAAATTATGGCTGGATGTGATGATCGATTCCATTTTGGATAAGGATGGTAACACAGCGGGGTATATTTCCATTCAAAAAGACATCACGTTAAAGAAGGTATCTGAAAAAGATGTTCAGGAACAGATGGCCCATCTGAAGAAAATTTCATTCATCACTTCACATGAATTAAGACATGAGTTCTCCAAGATTCTTCAGCTGATTCAAACTTCTAAGTACCAGGATAATAATGTAGAAACATACGGACAGATATTTGCCGAACTGGAAAAATCGGCCAACCTGATGAATGATGCTATTTATAAGCTGAACGATCAGGTGAGCTTTGCTTCCACCAGCAGTATTTCCCTGAATAAATACCTGCTCAATAATGCAATAGAAGAGATCTGTCTGATAGATGACGATCCATTGGTTAATAAACTCAATGCGCTCATCATTAAGAATGTGATTCCTAGTTTACCGGTACATATTTTTGAGGATATTGATGCTTCCCTTAAATACATCAACGAGAATCCGAATGTGAAACGGAAAATATTCCTTGATCTTAATTTCGGCGGTAAGTCGGGATGGGAGTTTTTACAGGAATATGAAAAACTGGGTCAGCGCTGGCCGGTGATTATACTTACCTCTTCAATCGACCATGTAGATTATGAAAGGTCTAAGAAGTTCAGTAATGTAACGCACTTTATTACCAAGCCGCTTACTATAGAACAGTTCGAAAAACTTAGTCAGCTCGAGGATGAGTAACGGCATCAAAACGGAATCATAACGGTATTGCAACGGCAGCTTTGTGAGAGTATATGGAAGCTTATTGTTCTGCAGGCGTTGTTGTGCCTGATTTCCATCCAATTAAAATAACTCCTGTAATAACCAGTGCAGTGCCGGTCATCTGCATCAGTAAGATTTTTTCACCCAGAAAAAAATGGGCCTGGATAATGGTAGATACCGGGCCTATGCTGGTAATGATCGAAACATTGTTACTGCCTATTCGTTTCATTCCGTTGCTCATTAAAAAAGAGGGGATCACCGTGGCAATGATTGCCAGTGCAATGGCGTAGCCCGACAATACAGGCGTTAATTGCAGTTGACATATATCATGGGTAAGCAGATAATGCAAAAAGATTCCTACAGTGGCTGCCAGCATTGCATATGCAGTATACCGGGTGGCTCCTGCTTTTTGCACAAGCCTGCCGGTTCCTACCAGATAAAAGGAATAAGTTACTGCACATAAAAAGATCATCAGCGAACCAAAGTAAAATCCGTCACCACTCATGTCTGTTTGCAGTTCCGCAAAATAGGCGAGGCCTATACCCAGGTAAGTGAGCAGCAATGCTATTAACTGAACGCCGGATAATTTAGCTTTAAACAAAAAGGTATTGAGCAGTACCGCAAATGTGGGGTACAGGAAAAGGATCAGCCTTTCCAGCCCTGCAGATACGTATTGCAGTCCTATAAAATCAAATAAACTGCTGAGGTAGTAACCAAAAATACCCATCACAATGATCCAGATCAGGTAATTTTTAGTCAGTTTCACAGAACCATCTTTTCTTCCGGAATACCAGGCAGCAACAACATAAAATGGAAGTGCAAAAAGCATCCGCAGAGCCAGCAGTGTTACAGCATCTACCCCGGTTTCCCTGAAGGCCAGCTTTACAAATATGGCTTTGGTAGAAAAGAGGATGGCTCCTGCAAGACTGACTAAAAAACCAATCAATAGATTTTTTTGAAAGTGCTTTTGGGTCATTCGGTTATACGCTTACATTAAAATCTCTAAGCGCGTCATTCAGGCTTGTTTTTAAATCGGTACTTGGTTTTCTCTGTCCAATAATTAATGCGCAGCTAACCTGGTATTCTCCGGCGTTGAATTTTTTGGTGTAGCTGCCGGGTATTACTACACTTCTGGCTGGTACACGGCCTTTCATTTCTATTGGTTCTGCACCACTCACATCAATAATTTTGGTAGACTGGGTTAATACAACATTGGCACCCAGTACGGCTTCTTTTTCTACAATCACTCCTTCAACAACAATACATCTGCTGCCAATAAAACAGCCATCTTCTATAATAACAGGGCTGGCTTGTAAAGGTTCCAGAACACCACCTATTCCTACACCACCACTCAGGTGAACATTTTTTCCTATCTGGGCACAGCTGCCTACAGTGGCCCATGTGTCTACCATGGTTCCTTCGTCTACAAATGCACCGATATTTACATAGCTTGGCATTAACACCACATTTCTGGCAATATAGGCGCCATAGCGGGCTGTAGCAGGAGGAACAGCCCTAACACCCAGCTCTTTGTAATTGCTCTTCAGCAACATTTTATCGTAAAATTCAAACGGTGGAGTATCCCATGTTTGCATTTGCTGAATTCCAAAATACATCAGGATGGCCTGCTTTACCCATTCGTTCACCACCCAGCCATTCTCTGTTGGTGATGCAACCCTGAGCTGACCCTTATCAATCAATTCAATCACTTCTTTTACCGCATTCACATAAGTTTCGTCTTTCAGTAAGGTTCTGTCTGCCCAGGCAGCTGCTATCATATTCTGTACCATAGTTGTATTTTTTGCAAACATACAGTTTCGTATTTTCTCAGGGAACCATTTTACCAGCTTTTAAGCCTTAAATAGTCATACTATCGTAATTTTACCGGATGCGCAGCATTCTGGTTATACAAACTGCTTTTATCGGAGATGTAGTATTGGCAACAGCCTTACTGGAATCTCTGCACAAGGCTTACCCCATGGCGTCTATTGACATTGCGGTAAGAAAAGGGAATGAATTGCTGTTTAACCGGCATCCATATATCAATAAGGTATTGATCTGGGATAAAAAGCAACAGAAATACCGGCACCTGCTGGCCTTGCTCAAACAAATAAGGA
>CALPNW020000197.1 GCA_943325035.2 Sphingobacterium thalpophilum
AACAGATAAGTCTTGAGCTAACTCATTAAGGTTCACTAAAGTATAATCGCTTTAGTGAACCTTTTTTTATTTCAATGGTTTAATATGTAGGCTACTTTACACAGGTATCTATTTACCGGGAACGCTATATTGGCTATTCTTTAAGGCAGTTTTTTATTAATTTACACCAATGATCGGTCATCGTTTCATACAATATATTCCAGACGCAGACGGCAAAACGAAATTTGAGCATTTGCTCGAAGTCTTTATGCAGTTGCTTACCTATTCTAACGGAGATGCTTCTGAGGCGCTGAACTGGCTTACCGAGCTTGATAAAAAATACCAGCTTACCAGCAATGAATACGGAATGGGAGACTTTATTGAAGATCTCATTAAGAATGGGTACATGAAAGAGAATGAGGCCGATGGTAAATTTAAAATCACCGGTAAGTCGGAACAAACGATCCGCAAACAAAGCCTCGAGGAAGTATTTGGCAAACTAAAAAAATCAGGAAAAGGGAATCACCAGACATTTAAGCCCGGTCAGGGAGATGAAGTAAATTCAGATACGCGTCCGTTTCAGTTTGGTGATATGCTTGAGCAGATAGATTTTACAGAGAGTATCCGCAATGCTCAGATCAACCGGGGAGTTGAAAGCTTCTCCATGCACGAAGATGATCTGCAGATCAGGGAGAGCGATTTCAAAACACAAACATCTACTGTGTTAATGATTGATATCTCTCACTCCATGATTCTTTATGGAGAGGATCGTATTACGCCGGCCAAAAAAGTTGCCATGGCGCTGAGTGAACTCATTACCACCCGTTATCCCAAAGACACTATTGATATTGTTGTATTTGGAAATGATGCCTGGAGTATAGAAATAAAAGACCTCCCCTACCTGGAAGTAGGTCCTTACCATACCAACACGGTTGCTGGCTTAGAACTGGCGATGGACCTGTTACGCAGAAGAAAGAATCCAAACAAGCAGATCTTTATGATCACTGATGGAAAGCCCACCTGTTTAAAAATAGGGAAGCAGTATTACAAAAACAGTTTTGGGTTAGACCGTAAAGTAGTGAACCGTTGCATTAATCTGGCAGCACAGTGCAAGAAGTTAAAAATACCGATCACTACGTTTATGATTGCATCCGATCCTTACCTTCAGAATTTTGTATCGGAGTTTACCGAAATGAACCAGGGTAAAGCCTATTTTGCCACACTCGATAAACTGGGCGCATTCATTTTCAAAGACTTTGAAAGCGGAAAAAGCAAGCGGGTTTATTAGTATTAAAAATTTAGCATGAAAATGAAGATTGAAAAAATAATTACACTGGGTCAGCTTAAGGCAAGCGGTTATACACCAAAGTCTGTTCATGAAGAAGTAAGAGATAACCTGATAGCGTCTATACGCAGTAAGGAAAATCCTTTCGAAGGAATCATGGGTTACGAAGACACCGTAATACCTGATACAGAAAGGGCATTGCTCAGCCGTCATAATATATTGTTCCTTGGTTTAAGAGGGCAGGCCAAAACCCGTATGGCCCGCCAGATGGTAGATCTGCTCGATGAATATATACCCATTGTTGCGGGCAGTGAGGTCAACGATGATCCATTGGCACCAATGAGTAAATATGCGAAAGACATTATTGCGGAAAACGGAGATGAAACACCGATCCATTGGGTGCACCGTAAAGAACGCTACGGAGAAAAACTGGCAACCCCGGATGTAAGTGTAGCTGATCTGATCGGAGATATTGATCCTATCAAAGCAGCCAACTTAAAACTCAGTTTTGCCGACGAAAAAGTAATTCATTATGGTATTATTCCCCGCAGTAACCGGGGCATATTCGTAATCAATGAATTGCCTGATCTGCAGGCGAGAATACAGGTTGCCCTGTTCAATATTCTGCAGGAGGGTGATATTCAGATCAGGGGCTTCAAGTTGCGTATGCCTCTTGATATTCTGTTTGTGTTTACTGCCAATCCGGAAGATTATACCAATCGTGGAAGTATTGTAACGCCTTTGAAAGACCGTATTCAAAGTCAGATCTTAACACACTATCCAAAAGATATAGAAACCTCATTGCTTATTACGGAACAGGAAGCGGATATACTGGATGTACAGAAAGAGAAAGTACAGGTAAGTGATCTGGTGAAGCGTTTAATAGAGCAGGTTTCATTTGAAGCCCGTTCCAACGAATATGTAGACAAAAAAAGCGGGGTGAGTGCACGTTTAACCATTGCAGCTTTTGAAAATGCAGTAAGTAGTGCAGAACGCAGGGCCATTATTCATGAGGAGCCGCAAACGCAGGTTTGGATCAGTGACCTTACCGGAATTATCCCAGCCATTACCGGTAAAATAGAGCTGGTGTACGAAGGAGAACAGGAAGGTCCTTACCAGGTGGCAGTGAATTTGCTCGATAAATCAATCCGTACACAGTTCGCTTCCTATTTCCCCAATCCGGATACACTTAAGAAAAGAAGAAGTACCGGAAAGAAATCTGCAGAGGCCAAAGAGAAAGAACCCGAAAATCCGTATAAGCTGATCACCCGTTGGTTTGATGCAGGCAATCATATAGACCTGATGCTGGATATGAAAGATGCAGCTAAAGTAGAAGAATTGTATAAAGTGGACGGATTGTTTGGGCTGGTGAAAAAGCATTATCCGGTAGCCAACGAAAATGAGCATGCGCTGCTGATGGAATTTGTATTACACGGATTGGCTTCTTATTCCTTAATCAGCAAGAAAACGCTCGACGGTAAGATTATTTTTAAAGATCTGATGGCCAGTATGATGAATCTGGGATCTATTACTTCAGAAGAGGAAGATGACTTTAACGAAACCGATTACCGTTAGCAGGTAACCGGTTTCGCAAAACAAATCAGTTCAAACCCGATTTTCGTTCAAGCTTTGCCTGCGATTTAAGCAGGTCTATAAGTTTTTTGCAATATAGTTTGCTGGATTTGGTAATTTCAGGAGGGTCAACTGCTTTAGTTTGAATAGATAAGAGCAATTGCTGACTGGATGTTTCATATAAATTGCTCTCTAAGTAATAGGTAGTGTTCTCATAGGTATAGCTGGGGCTGTAGCTACTGGTTCCAATCATAATACCCGGGCCTCCCATATAATTCCCGGAATAGTTTCCATAATGGGTGCCGTAGTAGTTGCCAAAATAGCTGCCGAAATTGCCGTAATAGCCACCGTAGCTGGCCATTGGGCTGTAGAAATTATCAGAAGCACGTACAAAATGACCTTGCTTTTTAATATCCTTAATTGCAACGGTAAAAATAGCATCGTACCCCAGTTCCTTTACTTTCTTTAAGATAGCATCTGCCGGAAAATCTTTACCAACCTGCATAGCACCCATTTCTGCAATACTATTGGTTGCCTTAAATCCGTTGGCAATGGCGGTTTCTTTTAAGTCGGTTTCAATGATATTTCTTGCATTAATATCCGGCGTTAGCGCCATAATAAACAAACTTCTTTTTTCTGCAGGTCTTGGTATTTCCCGGTTAGTCCAGTAGCCGATCATATTGATCGAAGACTTGCATGAACTCATGGCAATACTTATCAAAAGTACTGCAGTAAACAGTTTGATGGGTTTCATAGGAGTTAAATTAGTTCCTTCAATTTTTCTACAACGGTATCAATTTCACCTTTGTTATTGTGTTTGCTGAAGGAGAAGCGCACGGTAACCTGATTTGGATTATTGTTGATGGCGCGTATAACATGAGAGCCCTGATCGGCTCCGCTGGTGCAGGCAGAACCTCCGCTGGCGCAGATATTATGGATGTCCATGTTAAAAAGGATCATCTCACTTTTTTCGCTTTTAGGGAAGCTGGCACTAAGTACTGCGTATAAGCTTTTACCCAGTGTGTCTCCGTTAAATTCCACACCTTTAATATGCTGCTGAAGCTGTTCCTTCATGTACGTTTTAAGTCCGCTGATGTAAACACTATCCGCTTCGTAATTGGCAGTAGCCAGTTCCAGCGCTTTTCCAAAGCCAATAATGCCGTAAAGGTTTTCTGTACCGGCACGCATATTTCTTTCCTGACTTCCACCATGTAAAAAAGGTTTGATTTTTACATTCTCGTTGATGTACAACAAGCCAACTCCTTTGGGGCCGTGAAATTTATGTCCGGCACCGGTAATAAAATGTATCGGTGTTTTTCTCAGATCAAACGGAAAGTGACCCACTGTTTGAACAGTATCGCTGTGAAAAATGGCGTTGTATTGTTTACATAATTTACCTACTGCATGAATGTCGAGCATATTGCCAATTTCATTGTTGGCGTGCATTAAGGTAACCAGGCATTTTTCATCACTTTCAGCCAGTATATGTTCCAGGTTGTCTAAATCTATATGCCCATCTGGTAATAATTTCACGTAGCTCAACGCTGCCTCGCCATTTTGGTAAAGGTATTCAACAGTGTGGGTAGTAGCATGGTGTTCAATAACGGAGCTGATAATGTGCTTGCAACCCAGATCGCGGACCGCTGCTGTAATAGCGGTGTTGCTGCTTTCAGTTCCGCCGCTTGTAAAGAATATTTCAGCAGGATGTGCATTCAAAATTTTCGCAACCGACTTTCGGGCCATTTCAATGGCCATTCTGCTTTCTCTGCCATAACTGTAAATCGAAGAGGGGTTGCCAAAATGAGCAGTTAAATAAGGCATCATTGCATCCAATACTGCCGGATCTAAAGAAGTGGTAGCTGCATTGTCTAAATAAATTCTTTCCATGTTCCGAATGTACTGATTAATAAATAAGCTGATAAAGGTCCCCGTTACAAACCGGGAGTATGCTGTTAAATTACTGTGCTGCCTCCTGAATATCACCCATTAAACGCTTTGCAATATTGGCTGCAACCGTTTCACTGGTGCTCTCTGCATAAATACGGATAATTGGCTCAGTATTGCTGCTGCGAAGGTGAACCCAGTCGTTGTCAAATTCA
>CALPNW020000198.1 GCA_943325035.2 Sphingobacterium thalpophilum
ATACGGGGCTGTATGTAACACTTGTTTTAGTGTTAATTTTTGGAACTTTTACATCTTTTATAGGACCATGGTCTTTCTTAACGGGCTTCACAGGCGGTGCGGGTGGTGCTTTTACAACAGGTTTAAAAGGAACTGGGGGTGGTGTTGGCTTAACCGGTGCCGCAACAACTACTGGCTTTGCCACTGGCGCTGCAGGTTTTGCAACCACTTTCCCTTTAACGGGCGCAGCAGGCTTTGGGGCCGGCTTGGCGGGTACCACTACTTTAGCAACGGGCTTGGCAACTGGCTTAGCAGGAGCAACCACTTTTGCAGCAGGCTTTGGAGCCGGCTTGGCGGGTGCAACTACTTTTGCAGCAGGTTTTGCTACAGGCTTAGCAACCGGTTTTGCGGGAGCGGCCTTCTTAGGGGCTGGCTTAGCAACCGGTTTTGCAGGAGCTGCCTTCTTAGGGGCTGGCTTAGCAACTGGTTTTGCAGGAGCCGCCTTTTTAGGGGCTGGCTTGGCAATTGGTTTTGCAGGAGCCGCCTTCTTAGGGGCTGGCTTGGCAACTACTTTCTTGGCTGGTGCGGCCGCCTTTTTTGGGGCTGGTTTCTTAATAGCCATAGGGTTTATCCTTTTTTGTTTACTACCACTTTCATTAAAATGTCATTGACTTCGATGTCTGTTCCCTCTTTTATTTCCGGAACCCAGTCAATTCCATCTGCCAGAATTTCGCGGCAAATATAGTCTTTAAATTTAATAATTGAGTGCTGTATTGCTTCGCAAGCCTGCACCTGTACGAATATACGGTCTGTGAGATCAAAACCACTCTCTTTTCTGATATTTTGTACACGGTTTACGAATTCTCTTGCATTACCTTCTTGTTTCAGTTCATCAGAAATCGTAATATCCAGGGCTACCGTAAGGGCTCCCTTGCTAGCCACACTCCATCCTGGTATATCTTCTGCCACAATATCCACGTCGGTCAGGTCTATCTGAACAGGGCCGGACAATAATTGAAGCGTTATCTGACCATTTTGCTCTATTTCAGTGATCTTTTGCTGATCAAACGAACCGATCATTGCCGCAGCTTCTTTCATGGAAGCACCCAGTTTGGCACCCAGTGTCTTAAAGTTAGCCTTGATCTTTTTGCTGATCACACCGGCAGTTTCAGTAATATATTCCAGCTCCTTCACATTTACCTCGGCCTTAATCAGGTCTTCCATTTTCTCCAGCTGGCCTTTCATCTGTGAATTCATCACAGGAATCATTACCCGCTGAAGCGGCTGACGAACTTTGATATTCACTTTCTTACGCAAAGACAACACAAGAGAACAGGTTTCCTGAGCCAGCTGCATCCGTTCTTCCAGTAAAGGATCTATTGCAGCAGCTTCATATACCGGAAAATCTGCATGATGCACCGAAGCGGAGGTATACCTGTTGGTAACCGCATTCAGATTGGCAAAAACCGCATCGCTGAAGAATGGGGAGATAGGGGCAATTAACCGTACAATAGTTTCCAGACATTCGTAAAGGGTCTGGTAGGCACTGATTTTGTCTGCTTCATATTCACCTTTCCAGAATCTTCGTCTGCACAAACGTACATACCAGTTACTCAGCTGGGCATCTACAAACTCTTCAACAGCCCTTCCTGCCATCGTTGGTTCATAGTCATCCATGCTTTCCGTAACCCGCTTCACCAGCGTATTTAAGGAAGACAGTATCCAACGATCGATCTCTGGTCTTTCGGCCAGCGGTATGTAGGCTTCCTTAAATGCAAAACCGTCTACATTGGCGTATAAGACAAAGAACTGATAGGTATTAAAGAGCGTGCCAAAAAATTTACGCTGTACTTCCTGAATACCCTGCATGTCAAACTTCAGGTTATCCCATGGAGATGCATTGGTAATAAGGTACCATCGGGTAGCATCTGCACCGTATTTTTGGATGGTTTCGAACGGATTTACCACATTTCCCAACCGCTTACTCATCTTATTCCCGTTCTTATCGAGCACCAGCCCATTACTCACCACGGCTTTATAGGCAACGCTGTCGAACAGCATCACTCCAAGTGCATGGAGCGTATAGAACCATCCCCGCGTTTGGTCTACCCCTTCGCAGATAAAGTCTGCAGGAAATGCTTCTCCTTTATCGATGAGGTCTTTGTTCTCGAACGGATAGTGCCACTGCGCATAAGGCATGGCGCCGCTGTCAAACCAAACATCTATCAGATCAGGCACACGCTTCATCGGTTTACCGGAAGCGCTCACCAGAATAATATCATCCACATAGGGCTTATGCAGATCCAGGATACCTTCGTGTAAATAATTTTTATTGATGTCTCCACCCAGCACTTCACTGGCTTTACGGATACCCTCATTCAGTTCTGCTATTGAACCAATACAAATTTCTTCTGCTCCGTCTTCTGTTCTCCATACCGGAAGCGGGGTTCCCCAATAGCGGCTCCGGCTAAGGTTCCAGTCTACCATATTCTCCAGCCAGTTACCAAAGCGGCCTTCGCCGGTAGATTTCGGCTTCCAGTTGATGGTTTTATTCAATTCAACCATGCGGTCTTTTACGGCCGTTGTTTTAATGAACCAGGCATCGAGCGGATAGTAAAGAATGGGTTTGTCTGTTCTCCAGCAATGCGGATAACTGTGTTCGTATTTTTCTACTTTAAAAGCTCTGTTTTCTTTTTTGAGTTTAACGCAGATATCTACGTTCACATCCTGATAATCTGTTTCGTCTTTGTAGTTCTTTACATACCTGCTGCTGAACTCGCCAAGACCTTCTACAAATTTACCCTGTCGATCTACCATGGTAAGAATGCCGATATTGTATTTCTTTCCAACACGATAATCATCTGCGCCAAATGCAGGAGCTGTATGTACGATACCGGTACCATCTTCTGTGGTAACAAAATCCCCCACTATAATGCGGAACGGTTTTGCATCCGGAGTAATTTCCAGTATAGCTTTGAAGGAGTTTGATTCGTAAGGAAGCAGTTGCTCATACGATGCACCTTCTACCTCGCTGCCTTTGAAGGAAGCCAGTATTTTCCACGGAAGCAATTTTTCTTTTTCATTGTATCCATCAAAATCACCATTCTCACCTTCGGGCTTGAAATGCTTGCCCAGCAATGCTTTGGCAAGCACTACATTTACCGGAAGATGAGTATAAGGATTAAATGTTTGAACCAGGACATACTCAATATTAGGACCTACCGTTAACCCCAGATTAGAAGGCAAGGTCCATGGCGTGGTAGTCCAGGCCATGAAGAATACTTCTTCTGATTTTGCAGCATCAAACAAAAATTGAGTTTGTTCGCTCCGCAGTGCTTTGAACATGGCCACGGCAGAAGTATCTTTTACATCTTTATAAGTACCCGGCTGATTCAGCTCATGAGAACTTAATCCGGTACCGGCAGCCGGAGAGTAGGGTTGAATACTCACACTCTCGTACAGGAAGCCTTTTTTATACAACTCACTCAAGATCCACCAGAGTGTTTCAATATAATTGTTCTCAAAAGTTACATAAGGATTATCGAGATCCACCCAATAACCCATTTTCTGGGTGATGGTATCCCATTCTTTTTTATAGCGTAATACCGCTTCGCGGCATTTTTTATTATACTCTTCTATGGAGATCTTCTTTCCGATATCCTCTTTGGTGATGCCCAGTTCTTTTTCCACGCCCAGCTCTATCGGTAATCCATGGGTATCCCATCCGCCTTTTCGTTTTACCTGAAAGCCCTGCATGGTCTTGTACCTGCATACCATGTCTTTTAACGTACGGGAAATTACATGGTGAATACCCGGCATGCCATTGGCGCTGGGAGGACCTTCGTAAAACACAAAGGGTTTACGTCCTTCCCGCAGGGAAATGCTTTTTTCAAAGGCCTGCTCAGCAGTCCATTTTGCTAAAATTTCTTGTTCTATGCCCGGGAGATTCAATCCCGAAAACTCAGCGTACTTCGAACTCATACAATTCTATCGGCAATGCCAATGCAGTCAAGGGTTAAAAAATAGTGGCAAAGGTAAGGATCAATCGCAAAAGCAGCGGTATATTTAACCTATGAAGATTGTTTTCTTTTCGGCACAGCCTTACGACAAGGAGTTTTTTACCAGGCACAACACGCAGAACTTTAAACTGCAGTTTTTAGAGACCGAACTCAACGAACAAACGGCTGAACTGGTAAAAGGGGCCAGCGCCGTATGTGTTTTTGTAAACGACAAGGTAACGGCAGGGGTTATTCAACTGCTGGCAGAACAGAAAGTAAAGATCATTGCTTTACGGTGCGCCGGATTCAATAATGTAGACCTGGAAGCTGCAAAAGTTCAAGGTATAAGGGTTTGCCGTGTTCCGGCCTATTCTCCGGAAGCCGTGGCAGAGCACGCTGTGGCCATGTTGCTTACCCTCAACCGGAAAACCCATAAAGCCTATAATAGAGTAAGGGAACAGAATTTTTCACTCAACGGCCTGCTTGGCAACAATATCCACGGCAAAACGGTAGGTGTTATCGGAACCGGCAATATTGGCAAGGCCTTTTCGAGAATCATGCTGGGCTTTGGCTGCAGGGTACTGGCTTTTGACCTGATTGCCAATAAAGACCTGGAAGCGGATGGCGTGGAATATCATCCATTGATAGAAGTATTGAAAGCAGATATCATTTCTTTGCATTGCCCTTTGAACGAACAAACCCATCATATGATGAATTCGGCCACATTTGCCATGATGAAGGAAGGAGCTGTACTGATCAATACCAGCAGGGGCGGCCTGGTAGATACAAAAGCGGTCATCAAAGCCCTTAAAAACGGGCAACTCAGCGCCCTGGGTATCGACGTTTATGAGCAGGAAGAGAAGCTGTTTTTCCGTGACCTATCATCGGATATCATTCAGGACGACAGCATCCAACGGTTAATGAGTTTTCCGAATGTGCTGATCACTGCACACCAG
>CALPNW020000199.1 GCA_943325035.2 Sphingobacterium thalpophilum
CAAAAAGCTGTTGCCCGAAACCAGGTATTTTATTTTATCAGAACCACCACTAATGCCTAAATCAATGTTTCTGGTGGCCCCTTTTTGAAAAATAAGGCTACCCCAATCAGTATTAATAGCGGATGATGGATTGGCATAAGGAGCTGCTTTTCCGTTATTCACGGCCGACTCATTCATTAATGTTTCAAAAGTGGATCCATTAACTACTGCTGGATATTTATTGAGGTCTTGTGTGCCATAATACATGCCAAAATTAATTTTAGCTCTGCCGGCAGACCCTTTTTTGGTAGTGATTAAAACCACTCCGTTAGCAGCTCTTGCACCATAAATTGCGGTAGCAGAAGCGTCTTTCAGAATATCCATAGATTCTATATCTGCAGGGTTGATGTCTGCCATAGGGCTGGTGACCCCTCCTCCTAAACCAAAAGCAGAAAGATTGCCCGATTGCATCGGTATCCCATCAATCACATACAATGGATCACTGGATGCATTAATGGAAGACGTACCACGGATCCGAACAAAAACGCCTCCACCGGGGGTTCCTGAATTGGAATTTACCTGTACACCGGCCGCACGACCCTGAAGCAACTGATCGGCACTGCTGACTGGCACGTTGGCAATATCAGCCGCTTTTACCGTTGTAATAGCACTTGTTACCAGTTTTCTGCTTTGCTGGCCGTAACCAGTTACAACAACCTCGGTCATAACATTGGGTAAAGACTGCAATACCAGTTCCAGATCATTAACAGGAACAGCCTTGATAGCCATTCTTACATAACCAACATAGTCAAAATGAACAGAATCTACTCCAACCGGAATATTGATTTTGAAAATTCCGGAAGCATTGGTAGTAGCAATCGCTTTCCCTTTTATTGAAATGGATACCCCGTTTAGCGGTAATCCAATATCGGCAGAAGTTACTCGGCCCGATAATACCCGGTCTTGTGCAAAAGTCTTCGAAGACACACAAAGAATAGTGAGAAAAACAAGAAAACATCTCATAAGCATTGGAGTGTTTGGTTTAAGGTTCAATTACTTAGTAAAAACATAAGTATCGTTACTCATTACCCTGCAAGAAATTGTATCCGGCAAGGTATTTTTACTTGACACTCAAAGTTTAGGCATAACCCAGTTAAATAGAACAGCTCCGGAATGGCAAAAGAAACTTTATGCCAGTAAGGCCAATAAGGGAATTATTCAGTTATAATTACTGCAGAAAATAGATTTAACCAAAATTTTTACTGAATATCGAAATAAAAGAAAATATTTTTTGTTTTATAATATGTTATAAGTGGCTTTGTACAGCCGGCTTGGCTAATTCAGAAAATATACCTATTTTATATTCCTTTTTTAAAAATTTGCAGAGTTGATTTTATGGTTGGAGGGCAAACTGCGGAAGATCAGATTACAATGGAATAATCCTGCTTTACTTCTTTTAAAACGAAGATGGTGTTCAGTGTTCCAACATTTTCTAGCTTGGCCAGCTTTATTTTAATAAATTCATAGTATTCAGGCAGGCTATGAATATTAATCTTTAACAAAAAATCGATCTGCCCGGCAATCAGGTAACATTCCTGCACCTCTTCGAGTTGTTTTACCTCTAGTTCAAAATTTTCGAAAGAATTTTTATCGTGAAATCGCATAGTAATCTGGCAAAATGCGGTAATGGATTTATGTAGCAATACTTTGTCTAGAATTGCTACATACTCTTTTATGTACCCTAATTGTTCCAAACGTTTAATGCGCTCATATACCGGAGAAATAGTAATGTTCAGAATCTGCGCCAGTTCTTTGGCGGTGATTTTTGAATTCTTTTGAAGATGCCTGAGTATTGTCAGATCTATTTCATCAATGCTTTCCATAGGGGATTTTATCCTTCAATGTACAGGATTAAACAACTACTTTCTAATTTCCATTTTGGGCAACAGACTCATCAGGATCATTCCTGCAGATAATACAACCATCAGGTACAAACTCACTTGCTTTTGCGGACACTCTCCGCCAAAGCAGGCGGATAGTATCAGGTAGTTCCTTACCGTCCAGGCAAATGCAAATGTGGAAACAAATAAATTGATTCTTTTTGCCCAGACCTTATTGATCAGAAATAGCAGAAATGCCAGCCCGCTCATGTAGGCTACAAATAGGCCCGGTCGGCCGAAATTGGTTCCCTTTGCATGGAAGCCATCAATCATCAATGATTTACTTTCAATAAATACCCAGGGCATGAAGCATGCGGCAATTACCGACAGCGCCAATACCATTCCTATTTGTTGTGAATATTTCATGTGTTCGTAATTTAAAAAAGCCTCCCTGATACAGGGAGGCTTTCGGTAGAGGTCCCGAGCGGATTCGAACCGCTGTGGAAGCTTTTGCAGAGCTCTGCCTAGCCACTCGGCCACAGGACCAATAAATTTGGACAGCAAAAGTAGCGGAATCAAACTAAATTTAAAATTCTAAATAGTATTTAACGAAATTTGTACCCTAATAAATGCCATTATGAAAAGAATTGCAGAGAGTGAACTGATTATTAACAGCCGTGGAGCCGTATACCACCTCAATTTGAGACCCGAAGAATTGGCAGATACCATCATTACCGTGGGCGACCCTTCCCGCGTAGCGGAAGTAAGTAAACATTTTGACCGGGTAGAGGGCAAATTTGAACACAGAGAATTTATTACCCATACCGGATATATTGGCAACAAGCGCTTATCGGTACTGTCTTCGGGCATTGGAACAGACAATATTGATATTGTGATGAATGAACTGGATGCGCTGGCCAATATCAATTTCAGCACCAGAACCGTTAACCCCGAACTCAAAAGACTGAAGATCGTTAGAGTAGGCACTTCCGGCTCTTTACAGGCTAATATTCCCGTAGACAGCTTTGTAGCAAGCACGCACGGGCTGGGCATTGATAACCTGCTGAACTTTTACCGTTCCGACAACAACGCCGAAGAAATAGCCATTGTTCAGGAATTTATTAATCATACCAATATGGGCGGGCATATTGCCACTCCTGCAATTGCATCTGCCGCCCCTGCACTTCAAAAATATTTTGTAGAAGGATTTCACCAGGGCATCACCGTTACCTGTCCGGGATTTTATGGTCCGCAGGGCCGGGTTTTGCGCCTCGCTTTAAGGTACCCCGATCTCGTAGACCAGCTGACCAGCTTCCGCTATGGCAACCACCGCATCAGTAATTTTGAGATGGAAACCAGCGCCATTTATGGATTGGGCAAACTCCTGAACCACCAATGCCTGAGCCTGAACGCCATTGTGGCCAACCGGGTGAAACAGGAATTCAGCAAAGATGGAGCAAAGGCCGTTGAAGCCCTGATCGAAAAGTCGCTGGAAATACTGTGCACGGTGCAATAAATTCTTGCGCCGTTCAATAATATTTAATAAATTCGTCATATGTCTGAAGTAACCCATACCGACAGATCAGTTGACAACACTCAAAGACAGCTTAGATTATATACTCAACTACTACCAGCGTAATCTGGAATATAGTCACAATTAATTCTTTTCACCTTTGCTTTTTTGGGTTTAATTTGCACTATGCGGATTCTATTCTCTAAATACCAGGGAACGGGCAATGACTTTATTATCATTGACAACCGGAACGGACACATCCGTTTAACTAAGGAACAGATCGGTGTGCTTTGTAACCGGCGTTTTGGAATTGGTGCAGACGGCTTAATGCTCCTCAACTCCAATGCAGATTATGACTTTGAAATGAAGTATTACAATGCTGATGGCCAGGAAGGCAGCATGTGCGGCAATGGTGGAAGGTGCCTGATAAAGTTTGCCTATGATTGTGGTATTCATAAAGACGCTTATTCCTTTATTGCATCCGATGGGCCTCACCAGGCTTTTATTGGCAACAACCGCTGGATTCACCTGAAGATGAAGGACGTGGATAAGATAGAGTCATTTAACCATGACTACCTGGTGGATACCGGCTCCCCGCACTATATCAAACAAGTGCAGGACCTCGATTCCCTGAATGTATTTTCGGAAGGTCATGCCATCAGAAACAGCCAGCCCTTTGCCGAAAAAGGCATCAATGTGAATTTTGTAGAACCCCAGCCCAATCATTTAAAAGTAAGAACCTTTGAACGGGGTGTGGAAGATGAAACCTATAGTTGTGGCACGGGCGTAACTGCCGCCGCTCTGGTATTTGCCCATAATGACAATGGTTTTAACCGGGTTAATATTGAAACCAAGGGGGGTAACCTGGCAGTTGAGTTCCAAAAAAATGGAGAACAGCAATTTGAAAATATCTGGTTGTGCGGACCTGCCGTATTTGTTTTTAATGGAGAGATAGACCTATAATTTTAGCGGTAATAAAACAACCCAATGATTCAGTATTTTAAAAATGTTAACGGTCAAACAATTGAGATTGATAAAGCAGACCAGGGTGTTTGGGTTAACCTCGTTCCTCCGTTTAAAGAGGAAGAATTCATTGAACTGAGCAGAGACCTCGAAATTCCGATTGAATTTTTAAGAGACTCGCTCGATATAGACGAACGCCCGCGCTACGAAACCGAAGACAACGTTAAGTTCCTGATCATTAAAACGCCCACCGAAAACAACTCTTTTAATGACAGCGATGCTTTTTATATTACCATACCGATCTGTATCATCCTTACCCATAACCAGATCGTTACCGTAAACTCTTTCGACAACGGTGCCATTAAAAAATTCCTGAATACTTTTCAGAAAAGCCATCCCGACAAAAGGAATATGATGGTGCTGAAAATATTTGAGAAAGTGGTTCAAACCTTTCTGGACTTTCTGAAAGAAATTAACCACAACAGAAATCAATACGAACAAAGCCTCTACGACAGCAACTCTAATGTGGATCTGCTGAAGCTGATGCGCGTTCAGAAAAGCCTGGTATACTTTGTAACTGCTTTGCGC
>CALPNW020000200.1 GCA_943325035.2 Sphingobacterium thalpophilum
GGTAACGGCTCAGGATGGTACGACCCAAAAAACATATACTGCTACGGTAACGAGAGCTGCACAATCCACAATAAATATTTCAGGATCATTAACCATGTTTACTTCATGCTCCGGAACTGCTTCTACGCAACAAAGTTTCACTGTAAGTGGATCAAATCTTACCAATGATATTATCATTACCGCTGCGGCAGGTTTTGAACTGTCAACTACATCTGGTAACGGATTTACATCAAGTTTAAGATTGCTGCCGAATAGTGGATTAATTGCAAACACTACTATTTTTTTAAGATTGGCTTCTACAGCAGCCGGTACTCCAACTGGAAATATTTCTGTTGCAAGTTCAGGGGCACCTACTCAAAATATTACTGCAGCGGGTGTTATAAATACTACTATAATAAATAACACAATTGCTGCATTACAAAGTATATGCTCAGGGGATACGCCATCACAATTAACTGGATCAATTCCAACAGGTGGGGATGAAACAACTTATAACTATATATGGCAAAGCAGCACTAATAGTGCATCAGCAGGTTTTACAGATATCTTGAATCTAAATACAACAATTAATTACCAACCTAATTTATTAACACAAACAACTTGGTTTAGAAGAGTAGTGACATCAGGGTTGTGTGTTTCAGATAATTCATCGGCGGTGATGATTACTGTTAATTCACTCCCAGTAGTTGCAGCCATCAAAGGTACGCAGCAAGTATGTGTTGGTTTAACAACTTCGTTTACTTCAACTACAACTGGTGGTGTATGGAGCAGCAGTAATACTACTTTTGCAACGGTTAATACTAATGGTATTGTTAGTGGAATAGGTGCAGGAACTGCAACTATTAGCTACACAGTAGCCAATGCAAATGGATGTAGTTCAACTAGCACCAGAGATGTAAATGTTAACGCACAGCCAACAGTTGCAGCAATTACAGGCACACAGCAAGTATGTATAGGTTTAATAACTTCGTTTATTTCAACTACAACAGGTGGTGTATGGAGCAGCAGCAATACTGCTATTGCAACGGTTAATACTACTGGTATTGTTAGTGGAGTAAGTCTAGGAACAGCAACTATTATTTACACAGTAACGAATACAAGTGGATGTACTTCAATTAGAACCAGAGATGTAATTGTTAACGTACTACCAACAGTTGCAGTAATTACAGGCACACAGCAAGTATGTTTTGCTTCAAGTACTTCATTTGTGAGCACAACACCAGGTGGAGTGTGGGTCAGCAGTAACACAAACTCGGCCTCTATTGACGCAGCAGGTATTATTACGGGAAGACAAGCAGGAATAGTAACAATCAGTTATACTGTTACAAATGCAAGTGGGTGTGTTTCAACTGCAACTAGAGATGTCACTGTTAATCCATTACCATTGATAACAGCAACTGCAAATCCAACTGAGGTATTTAAAGGGCAAGCAACACAATTAAATGCATCTGCAGTGGGAAATATCACCAGCTTTGTTTGGTTGCCAACTGGTGGTACATTAACCACTAATCCAGCATCAACAACTGTTCGAGTAACTCAAAATACAATTTATACTGTTACCGCAACATCAACAGAAGGTTGTGTTTCATCAGCCAATATTACAATAACAACTAAAGATGCAGTGTTTATTGAAACAGTGAATGTATTCTCACCAAACGGAGATGGCGTTAATGATCGATTTGTAATTAAGAATTTGGATTTATATCCCAAAAATAAATTACAAGTATTTGATAGAACCGGGAAAATAATTTACGAAAAAGATAACTATGCCAATAATTGGGATGGGACACTGAATGGAAAACTATTAACCAAAGACACTTATTACTATGTGTTGTATGTAAATGGACAAATTGTAAAAAAAGCAACCATTACTGTAGTGAGATAAATGTTGAGTGATAAGAATGATGAATTAAGAAATTGGAATTATTATATAATTAGTTTGAATTAAGCGCTAAAGTGAATCGTTAAAAAAATAGAATGAAAAAAGTACAAATAGCTTTTTATCTGATAATAGCTTTTACAATGATGCATTTAGGAGCATCTGCACAACAACAAATGGAAAATACCATGAGTCAGTATTTTAGAAATAGGATGCTTTGGAATCCTGGCTTTACTGGTGCCGATGGAAATAAAATCTCTGCCTTGCAAAACCATAGCTGGCTTGGCTTTGAAGGTGCTCCAGTATTAACCAATATCAGCGGAGAAGTAAATTTCAATCAAAACTCTGCAGCAGGTTTGCAATTCATGAGTGATGTGATAGGTATCTTATATAGAACTTTTGGTGTAGTGAATTATGCCTACAAAGTAAAATTGACTCAAGAACAACATATTCGCATTGGGATTTCATTGTCATTTTCTGGAGATAGATTGAATAGTAAATACATCGATCAGGGTGGGGTAGTAGATCCATTGATCCTATCAAGTATTGAAAATAAAATACAGTTCGACGGAAATATCGGAGGAGTATACACCAATAAAAAACTCACGCTTGGTATTTCGTTTTACAAGCTAAGTGAAAACTTCAAAGTAAATAGTGGGGGTAGTGCCAACCTTGCATTTGCACAACTAGGCTGTAGCTATGATATCAACATTGATGGCGATGAAAAACTTAGCTTAAAACCACTAGCTATGGTTAGATTTTACAGAAATGCCAGTGCATTGGTTGATCTAGGTGGGCAGTTTCAATACAATAAACAAGTGAATGTAATGGCTGTTTACCAAAGTTCTGGTAATATCAGGGCTGGCGCAGGACTGATTGTTAGCAATTTTGGTGAAGCAAATTTCTTTTACAACACCAATGTAAAAGTAGCCACTACTGCTAGTCAGCAATATGAAATAGGGATTGGGTTGTATTTGAAAGGAAAGGAGTAGAAAAGAAAAATCGTTTATACAAATATCAAAATTTGTGACATCATAAAATTCAAAAATCTCTCCTTCTTCTGTAATTTTTAGCGTTTCGGTGTCAGTTTAGAAGACCACTTAAATGGATACTTTTAAGCTACCAAAAATTAAAAATTGGTTATTCTTAGTAATCGATCAAATCAGCCAAGTCTCATCCTAAATCATTCAAAATCATCCCATTCCTCTCTGCTAAAAGCCGCTATCAACCGATTGCGGCTTTTTTTGGTACTGATAGCAGAATGGGTCGCTTTTCACTAACGATATACTGCTCAAAGATTTCCCCGTATTTTTATCAGGATTGTCCTCAGGACCTGCTGCCTATTTATTTACGAAATGAAAATTTATCATGTATTTAACGTAGAGTGAATAGGCAATCCTCAAGTGTATCTATCAATTAGTTGTTCAAAACTTAATTGATCAATTGCACATAAAAAAGTTTTTTGTGTAGATTGACATACTAGTGGTAATCCGGTAAGATTGGTTGCAGGTGGGGGCCGTTACTTGTTGGTAATTCGATGATGTAGAAAAGATTACATTTCCTCAAAGAATATGATTGGTTCAGGAAAGGACTTATGTTTGAACCAAGAAGGCATGACATGATGAGCGGCAGTATTCTATATTACCCTCATGATCCCGAAAATGATATCGGCGTTTTATTTATAGAAACGAGTGGCTGCTTACCCATGTGCGGTCATGGTACAATTGGTACGATTACCATAGTAGAAGGACTGGTTTCGCCAAAAATACCCGGGCTGATCCGCAGCAGAACTTTTCAGGTATAGAACATCATACAGCGGATCAATTGATTAGTTGTAGCAGAACATGCAGAAAGTTGTTAAATGAACAATACCAGTTTGTTCATCCAGAAAATGACAAAATAAAAGACCTCAATCATTTATTATGGACAGGAAAAAAAGCTCAACAGATTCAACAACAAGAAAAGCAGTTTTTTACGGCGATAAAGCCATTGGCCGTTCACCCTGTGGTACAGGAACATCAGCCAGAATGGCCCAGTGGCATGCAAAGGGAAAACTGAAGAATGGTGAAGACTTTATACATGCAAGCATTATAGGATCTACGTTTACCGGTAGAATTGAAGCAGAAACCACCATCAATGGAAAGTCGGCCATCATTCCAAGTATTGAGGGTTGGGCAATAGTGACTGGCTATAACACGATCATCATCGATGATGATGATCCATATGCACACGGATTTCAGGTTATTTAATAGACGGGATTTATCTAAAAAAAAACGCTGATATTTGGGGATGAAGCAGATACCACTGTTTCGTATCCAGCCAAACAAGAATGCAATTATTGAGTTATACGCTTCTTTCAAATAGATGTACTGACCGCCTGCATCATGGAACATTGGACTTATCTCTCTTTAGCTCAGTGCAACGGCAATGGTCATAAAACCAATAATCATCCAAACCATCATTAACCAGCCGACCCTTCCAATATTTCTGGTATTATCTACACTATCGATATAAATACCAGATCCAATCATTGATCCGGCATACATAATGCTCGCCCCTAATAACTTGAGGGATGGTTTAATTGGGTAGATTAATTTATATCAGTCTTGAATATTTCGTTTAATAGAGTTATTGATTTGTATGACTAATTAGAGACATTGGGTTTTGTATATGCATTCATTTTTCAGGTTAAATCTTATTTGACTTAGCCTGATTATCACAGGATATAGTACATTATTCTCTGCAACATTTGAATAGCTATCTTGTAATATGAATTAACCAAGTTTGTACATATCTTAACCAATCGGTGAATAGCCTCCAGTTAAGTATCAATATAAAGTACATTTGATAATACAGGTCACTTTATTTTTTCAAATGTATCTTTTAATTATGCTTAAAATTTGTCTGGCAGTTATTTTATCAATGCCTTTTTCTCTAGCGCTATTAGCACAAAACAATAATAACAAGGCACCTGAACCTTTTGCGCAAATTAAAAGACCCACAGAAAAAGAAGTCTATA
>CALPNW020000201.1 GCA_943325035.2 Sphingobacterium thalpophilum
CAGGGCGAGGTGATAGAGATCAAAGACGACTATGCCGTTGGTCCGGTGGCAGATATTTATTCAACAGAAGGTTACCAGCAAAGAAGAGACTGGTGGAAAGAGGTGCTGGCATATTCTCCGTCGGAAAATCAGCTGGATACAGTAGACGATAAACTGGCAGTTCATCAGCTGATACGTGGCCTGACGGAAGATGAAACACTGGAAGTGTGGATCTGGATGGGTCAGAATGCACATGATGTTTGCAGTTATTACTGGCTGATGACCCAGCTGAAAGATTTTGCAGGACGTATTCAGGTGCTGTATTTAAATAATCTGCCGTTCTTTAATGAAAAGGGCAGTATTTTTTATCCAACCCATCTGCACGAAATTCAGCCCAGGGAATTCCTGAAAGCGAAGAAACTTGCCCGGCCAATTACCCTGAGTGAATTTGAAGTGGATCCGGATGAATGGAAAAAAATCTGTTCTGAAAATACATTGGTACGCTTTTTAGAGGGTGGTAAAAAGATCATTGGAAAAGAGGTGGACTTTTTTGATAAGTACCTGTTAAACCAGGTTGTTGGAGAAAATACCAAACTGAGTAAAATACTGTCGGGCGCACTCAATAAAATGCCTGTACAAACAGGAGATGCATTTTTAGTGTGGCGTTTACGGGAAATGGCTGCTGAAGGAAAAGTTGCCATCAAAGGTGACTGGCAGAAAGGATGGAAGGAAATTATGGTTCAGTTACAAACTGCAGCAGCTAATTAATAGTATATGGTAACGGTAACTCCGGTAAACAAGAAAGCGGAAGATGAACGTGGGTCTACACATTTTTTTAATACAGACCGAACGGGCGAATTCATTATTGCTTACAGAAAAAAAGGAAGTGTGAACGCGCAACATTATCATAAGGGAACCGCAGTAACAAAGAACCCCGAACAGTTTATTCTGATGCAGGGTAGTATAACACTTAACTGGTTTGATGTAAGAAATAAGGATATCAATGGTTCACTGAAAATTGTTGCCCCTTCCATGGTGGAAATAAAACCATGGGCATGGCATGAAGCGATTGCAGATACCGATTTTGTAATGTTTGAGCTGAATGGGCTGGAAGATGCAAAGGAGGATACTTTTAGAATTTAGAATGTTGAAATAATATGGCGAAAGAGAAACGTGAAAACAGGGTTTTTGAGAATGAAACCGGTGTTCAGGGACAGTATAAGAACTGGTTTCTGGACTATGCTTCTTATGTAATACTGGAGCGTGCGGTGCCAGCGATGGAAGATGGCCTTAAGCCTGTTCACCGCAGGATCCTTCATTCCATGAAAGAAATGGATGATGGCCGTTTTAATAAAGTGGCTAATATCATCGGTCAGAGTATGCAGTACCATCCGCATGGAGATGCCAGTATTGGGGATGCACTCGTAAACCTGGGTCAGAAAGACCTGCTGATAGATACACAGGGAAACTGGGGGGATGTACGAACAGGAGATTCTGCAGCTGCAGCCCGTTATATTGAAGCACGGTTAACAAAGTTTGCACTGGAAGTGGCGTTCAACGCAAAAACTACAGAATGGCAGCTGAGTTATGATGGAAGAAAGAATGAACCGGTAAACCTGCCGATGAAGTTTCCTTTATTACTTGCGCAGGGGGCTGATGGAATTGCGGTGGGATTGTCTACCAAAATATTGCCGCATAATTTTTGTGAACTGATAGATGCCGCTATCAAATATCTGAAAGGTAAGAAAGTAGACCTGTATCCCGATTTTCAAACAGCGGGAATGATTGACGTAGCCAATTACAACGATGGAAAAAGAGGTGGGAAGGTAAGAGTAAGGGCACATGTGGAAGAGCTGGACAAGAAAACACTGGTGATCCGTGATGTTCCTTATAATGTGACCACCACCCAGCTGATGGAAAGCATCACCAAGGCGAACGAGCAGGGTAAAATAAAAATCAAAAAAGTCATTGATGTTACTGCCAGCGAAGTAGAAATTCAGATAGATCTGGCGCCGGGAATTTCACCGGATATAACCATTGATGCTTTATATGCTTTCACCGATTGTGAAGTAAGTATTTCTCCCAATGCCTGTGTGATTGTAGATAATAAGCCAAGATTTATTACGGTGCAGGAATTACTCAGCTATTCGGTAGACAATACCCGGCAATTACTGAAGCGGGAACTGGAGATCCGCATGGGTGAGCTGGAAGATAAATGGCATTATACTTCATTGGAGAAGATCTTCTTCGAAGAAAAAATATACAAAGAGCTGGAGCTGAAGCATGAAACATGGGAGAAGGTAATAGAGGCAATCGATAAAGCGTTTGCTCCGTTCAAGAAAAAGCTGAAGCGCGAAATTCAAAGGGAAGAAATTCTTAAACTAACGGAGAAACCGGTTAGAAGAATTTACCGGCTGGATATCAATGAACTCAATGAACAGATTAAATCTGTTGAAGCCGAGATCAAACAGGTTCAGTTTGATCTGGATCACCTGACCGATTTTGCCGTGGCCTATTTTGAAAATCTGCTGAAGAAATACGGAAAGGGCAGGGAACGTAAAACAGAAATCAGGGAGTTTGATACCATCCAGGTGAAGCATGTGGCTATTTCCAACACAAAAGTGTACATGAACAGAAGTGAAGGCTTTATTGGAACCGGATTAAAGAAAGACGAATTTCTCTGTGAGTGCTCGGAATACGATGACATTATTGCTTTTACCAAGCTGGGTATCATGAAAGTGGTTAAGGTATCGGATAAGGTCTTCATCGGTAAAGACATTATTCATGCAGCCGTGTTCGAAAAAAATGATGAGCGTACCACGTATAATATGATTTATATAGATGGAAAAAGCGGAGTGAGTTATGCAAAGCGGTTTAATGTAACTGGTATTACCCGTGAAAAAGAATATGATCTCACCAAAGGGGCTGAAAAAAGCCGGGTACATTATTTTACGGCCAATCCAAACGGAGAGGCAGAAGTGGTGAAAATAATACTAAGCCCTAATTGCACCGCACGAATTAAAGAACACGATTTTTATTTTGAAGAACTGGAGATCAAGGGCAGGAGCAGCATGGGAAATCAGGTATCTAAATACCCGATCAAAGCGGTAAAGCTGAAGGAAGCAGGAAAGAGTACACTGGCAGGAAGAAAGCTTTGGTTTGATGATAAATTCGGCAGACTCAACACCGAAGACAAGGGCAAGTACCTTGGGAGTTTTGAAGATGAAAAGATCGTTGTGTTTTACAGGGATGGAACCTATGAACTAACTGATACAGAGATCACCCAACGTTTTGAACCAGATCAGGTAATGCTGATCGAGCAGTTTAATCCGGACAAGGTGATTACCGCCGTTTATCTCGATCAGGACAAGGGACAGTATAATATCAAGCGATTTAAAATCGAAACATCTACCCTTAAAACCCAGTTTTTGTTCATCAAGGAAGGCGCCGGAAACAGATTGGAAGCAGTTTCCACCGAAGATGAGCCTATCTTAGTGGTTCAAACAGGACGGGGAACACAGGTTCGCAAGGCTAAATTCAAGGTAGCCAAGATGGTGGAAGTGATGGGTTGGAAGGCAGTTGGGGCTAAACTGACCGACTTCAGTAAAACCATTGAAATGCAATGGGAGCAGGCAGCGCCTAAAGATGCGGCCCCTGAATTATTTTAATTAACATATTATGGATAGTATAAAGGTTGGTAACTACAATACACTCAAGGTAACCCGCAAAGTGGAGTTTGGTTTTTACCTGGATGATGGCGGTGAAGGAATATTATTGCCAAAAAGATTTGCGCCAGACAGGCTGAGAATTGGTGATGAAGTTACTGTGTTTGTTTACCATGATTCAGAAAACAGGCTGATTGCTACTACGCAAAAAGCAAATGCAGTAGTAGGGGATATTGTAAAAATGAAAGTAGTATCTGTCACCAACCAGGGCGCTTTTTTAGACTGGGGTTTAATGAAGGATCTTTTTGTGCCGGCATCCAAACAAATTGCAGGAATGCGATTGGGTGGAGAGTATCTGGTGATGTTGTATATCGATGAAATGACTGGCAGGGTAGCGGCAACGGAAAAGATAGAAAGCCAGATGCGCAATGAGGAACTCACGGTGAAGGAAATGGAACTGGTGGATCTGCTGGTTTACAGAACGTCCGAATTGGGTTATGTGATGATCATCAATAACAAACACATCGGGATACTGCATACCAACGAAGTATTCCAACAGCTGAAAGTAGGTGATCGGGTAAAGGGTTTTATTAAAAAGATACGTCCTGATAATAAAATTGATCTGGTATTGGGCAAGCCCGGCTTTGATAAAGTAGAAGATGAAGGTGAAAAAATTCTGCGTCTGTTAAAGGAGAATGATGGTTATTTGCCTTACCACGACAAATCAGATCCGGCAGAGGTCTATGCTTTTTTTGGCATGAGCAAAAAGACGTTTAAGATGACTACGGGCAGCCTGTATAAGCAGCATAAAATTTCCTTTACCCAAACGGGTATACAGTTAACGGAAGCATAATACCCTCTATCAGTGAAAAAAAGCAGTATTGCAGACTAACGTTTGTTAGTATTAATACTTAGCTTTGCTTTCTTAAAAATGAATAGTCTATGTCCAATAAAATCATCTACATCGTTTCTGCTGTTCGTACACCCATTGGAAGTTTTGGTGGCGCATTAATAGATATTACTGCGCCACAACTGGGAGCAGTTGCCATAAAAGGAGCTGTTGAAAAAGCAGGAATAGATCCAGCACTGGTAGATGAAGTGTATATGGGTTGCGTGATACAGGCCAATACAGGTCAGGCTCCTGCGCGCCAGGCAGCCAAATTTGCAGGACTTCCCGATCAGGTTATAGCAACAACCGTTAATAAGGTTTGCGCAAGCGGAATGAAATCCATTGCACTGGGTGCACAGGCTA
>CALPNW020000202.1 GCA_943325035.2 Sphingobacterium thalpophilum
CGCCCTTACCTTATTGGTTAGCTGATATTTTCCTAATCATAGAAGCTATTTCTTTTGCTGTATTCAAGCCATAAACTTTATATTTAAGGTAGAATCATTGTTTAAAAACCCAACTTTATGACCATTTTTGAAGCTATTATTATTGCTGTTGTAGAGGGCTTAACTGAGTTTTTACCGATTTCTTCGACCGGCCATATGATCATTGCCAGCTCATTCATGAATATTGCGAAAGATGATTTTACCAAATTATTTGAGATAACCATACAATTAGGCGCTATACTTTCTGTACTGGTCTTGTATAGAAAAAAATTCTTTCCGCTCAATCACTGGTCTTTTTATGCAAAACTGATTGTGGCAGTTATTCCGGCACTGGTACTGGGTTTTATTTTATCCGATAAAATTGACGCCTTGCTGGAAAGCCCCTTAACAGTGGCTATTACTATGTTGCTGGGAGGTATCGTGCTGATCTTCATCGACTCTTTATTCAAAACACACACCATTGAGGAAGAAGAAGATATTTCTTACACGAGGGCATTTATCATTGGCGCATGGCAGTGTGTGGCCATGATACCAGGTGTAAGCAGAAGTGCATCCAGCATTATTGGTGGTATGCAACAAAAGTTAACCAGAAATCTGGCAGCCGAATTTTCCTTCTTTCTGGCCGTTCCAACAATGGCTGCAGCAACCGGCTATAAATTACTTAAAGCAATCAGAGAAACACCCGAATTGTTACAAACCAAAAGCAATCTGGTATTGCTGGGTATGGGTAACGTAGTGGCATTTATTGTAGCATTACTGGCCATCCGCTTTTTTATCACTTTTTTACAGAAGCATGGCTTCCGTTTTTTTGGATGGTACCGGGTAATTGTAGGCTTTATCCTGATTACATTAATTTATACAGGATATTTAAAGTAGTTTACCCTCCCTATGAAAACAGCCAATAAAAAAGTCATTAATGGATGGGCCATGTACGACTGGGCCAATAGTGCCTATAACCTGGTAATCACCTCCACTATTTTTCCTGCTTATTTTGAAGCCATTACCGGAGATGGAAATGAAAATACCAGTTCCGATACGGTGATGCTTTTTGGAAGAGAGTATGTAAATACTTCCCTGTACAATTATGCCTTATCAGTAGCGTTTATATTAGTGGCAATTGCTTCACCCATTTTATCTTCTATAGCCGACTATAGGGGAAATAAGAAGCGGTTTCTTTTCTTCTTTTGTACAATGGGAAGCATTGGCTGCTCTTCTATGTACTTCTTCAACAAAGACAACCTGGCATTTGGGCTGGCCTGTTTAATTATTGCCTGCGTTGGTTTCTGGAGCAGTCTGGTATTCTATAATTCATTCCTGCCCGAAATAGCAGCACCCGAAGACCAGGACAGAATCAGCGCCAAAGGTTTTTCTATGGGATACACCGGCAGCATGATCTTACAGGTAATCTGTTTTGTGTTTGTGTTATCGCCCGATACATTCGGCATTACTCTGGGCAAAGCCTCTCAGATCTCTTTTTTATTGGTAGGTATCTGGTGGTGGGGATTTGGTCAGTTATCCATCAGGAGATTACCCAACAGTATTCCACTGGGAAAATCTACCGGTCATAATATTTTTACCAAAGGGTATAAAGAACTGATCAAAGTATGGCACCAGGTGAATCACTTACCGGTACTTAAAAGATTCTTACTCGCATTTTTCTTTTACAATATGGGGGTACAAACCGTAATGCTGGTGGCCACCTTATATGGAAAAAGCGAACTCAATATTCCTACCAACAACCTGATCATTGCCATACTCATTATTCAGCTGATCGCTATTCCGGGGGCTTATACCATTGCCTGGATTTCGAAGAAGCAGGGGAACTTCCGCGCGCTGATGATCACTGTGTTTTTCTGGATGATCCTTTGTATTGTAGGCTATAATCTGCCAAGAAATGGTATTTATGAATTTTATGGACTGGCCGTTCTGGTGGGTTTTGTAATGGGTGGTATTCAGGCACTCAGCCGGAGCACTTACGCCAAACTGATGCCCCCAACAAAAGACACCACTGCTTTTTTCAGCTTCTACGATGTAACAGAGAAAATCTCCATCGTTATAGGCATGTTTAGTTTTGGCTACATCAACGAATTTACCGGCTCTCAAAGAAATTCAGTTCTGGCATTGCTGGTATTCTTTGTGTTGGGCTTCATTGTACTTTATTCAGCTGCAGTACTTCAGAAAAAGCTCCATCATCATGAAACTTTATAGTATAAATACAGGTTATTTTAAGCTGGATGGCGGCGCTATGTTTGGCGTTGTGCCAAAGAGTCTCTGGAACAAACTCAATCCTGCAGATGACAATAATTTATGCAACTGGGCCCTGAGAAGTTTACTCATTCAAACCGATAACCGTTTGATACTGATAGATACCGGCATGGGCAATAAGCAGGACGCTAAATTTTTGGGGCATTATCAGTTGAACGGCAACGATTCTTTAGATACTTCACTAGCGGCAGCGGGCTTTAGCAGAAATGACATCACGGATGTGTTTCATACCCACCTGCATTTTGACCATTGCGGCGGAAGTATTGAAAGGCAGGAGGATGGCCTGCTAAAAACGGCTTTCCCTCATGCAGATTTCTGGAGCAATCCAATACACTGGGAATGGGCTGTAAACCCGAACGACCGCGAAAAAGCTTCTTTCTTAAAAGACAATATATTGCCGCTTGAACAAAGCGGTAAACTAAAAATGGTTCCAGTTCCGGAACAGGATTTTGACCAGCATAACCGGCTTGGCGCTGTTGAATTTGCACCGGATATTGCTATCCGTTTTGTAAATGGCCATACTCGTTCCATGATGCTTCCTCAGATCACGTTCAACGGCAGAACCATTGTTTACATGGCCGATCTGCTTCCTTCCGTAGCGCATATTCCACTGCCTTATATTATGGGCTATGATATGTTTCCGCTAACTACATTAAAGGAAAAGAAATCCTTTTTGCAGGAAGCCGCCGAAAATAATTATATATTGTTTTTTGAACACGACCCTGTTAACGAATGCTGCACCGTGGAGCAAACAGAAAAGGGCATCCGGGTAAAAGAAACCTTTCGCTTAAACAGTCTGTAAGAGCGGCTGAACCAATCAGCGGAGAGACACCAGTGAAGTCAGCGGATAACGAAGATTTTTGTATCCCATCATATCTACTTTTATGCTGCCAACCACAATAGGACTTTCTATTCTGAGTGGAATATGATTGGCATCATCCGTCACCCAGACAGTCATTTTTTCGCCGCCCGAAAATATAGTTCCTTTCACCAGCAATGGCCTGAACTTAATGGCATTGAATGTTCCGTACCTGGTTTTTATTACCTCCCTGCCCAGGTACTTGATGTATAAATTATACACTTCATTATCCAGAAACATGGTGAATGGAATTTTATCGTCTGTCTGGTATTTACCGAAGTCGATATTTCTTGCATAATAGATAGAACTTAATACATCCTGCACACAGGCAGGCACTTTAACCACGCCCTTGGTGGTGATGGCCATATTCACGTCCTTATTGAAAGTAACATTCTCGTTGATCTTATAACCACCTTCATCTACCTGTCTGATAAACTTCAGCGGCTGCAAAGTAGCTGTATCGATAAAAGATTCATATCGATCCCTCACTTTAAAGATCCAGTCGTAATTGGAATTGGAAGTACCGGTTCCCACAACATGGTATACTGGCCGGTTACTCATCTTCTCTGCGCCTACAGAAAAATTGGCGGTGCCGGCGTTCACATACAATCCGATCACCGAATAAAAAACATTATAGCTGACACTTTCTCCATCCTGAAATGCAGAGTTCCGCAAACCACAAAAATCATCCCCTGCAGAAAGCGACACTGTGCCCGGTAAAATCAGCAGGAGAATTAATAGCTTTTTCACTGTTCAATTATTTATTATTTCTGAATATTCTTACACCTAATATAAATATACTACCCGCAATTGCAGGCAGAATAAGATTAATGATCCAGATTCCGGCAGCCGTGGCAATAATGCCAACCGCATTGCTGCTGACTACTCCAAACAACAGCAAACTCACTTTGCCCCTGAACCCCAGCTCGGCCAGTGCAACGGTTGGCACAATGGCCAGCACCAGAAACATAACCCCTACCAGTGCTCCCGCATCTAACCAGCTTACGCCCACATTAAACAGTTCCAGCAATAAAATATACTGGGCCAGAAATACCAGGTACCGCACAAAAGAAAGCAGTAATATACTGGTGAGTTCTTTCCAGTGAAAGTCCTCCAGTTTTTCAATGAAAAACCGGTGTTTGGCCACAAAGGGTATTTTCTCCAGTAACTCTATCAAACCAGCCAACCGGAAATAGGCCAGTGTAAAAAGAAAAATACCAATTGCAATCACATAGATGAGCCCATCCAGCCAGAATTCAGACAACCCTTCCAGTTGCCTGGATCCGTTCAGTATATATAACCGCATGTACAGCAGCGACAATGCACCCATTGTAAAAGTAACAATGATCTGGGCCATACTTCCTACGAACGAAAGCACAATGCCCCTCAACCGGTTTCCATCCTCCAGAAAAGCAACCCTTCCTGCAGATTCCCCGATACGGTTAATGGTATTGAACCCAAGTGCCTGCCCTGCCAGAATAGACCGGAAGGCATTCATGAAACTGATGGATTCTATCCCCTTCACCTGTAACTGCCATTTTCTGGCCTCAATACCCCAGTTAACCAGCATCAGCCCGATTACAACATATAATTTCCAGCTGTTCGATTGATGAAAAGCAGAAAGGATCAGGTTCCAGGACTGATGTACATCGGTCTGGTGTTCAATTTGTTTGTTGATTGAGTAAGAC
>CALPNW020000203.1 GCA_943325035.2 Sphingobacterium thalpophilum
AGCGGGTATCAGCTATTTGTATTTGTTCAAAAAATGTTTTTATAAATTCAAAGGATATTGGTTTTGTGATATAATCGATCACCGATTGATAACCCCTTGCCATTTCCCTGTCACGGTTATCAATAGACGATGATAATATAATTACATTAGACGAGTTGGAGAATGTAGCATATTCATCCAGAAACGCCCACCCACCCCTTCCGGGGAAATTGATATCCAGAAAAATCAATGCACCCTTATCTGAGGCATTTTTTTTGATACTTATAAGTGCATCATCAATATCCATGAATACATCTACGGGCATTTCCGGGAGTAATGCCTGTACAATTTTTTTATTCAGCACATTCGTTAAAACATCGTCATCAATAAAAATAATTTTGCTGTATTGGGCACCTTCATTATTCAGATCAAAAAAATCATCGTTCTGGTTAAAAGACAATTTATGGTTCAGCTTATAAATAGAAGAATTGATAATCTGAATAGATTTTTTTGCTTCCGCCAGCAACTCCAGTCTTTCCGGATCTGATATAAACCGGTTATCGATCAGATTGATGATTGATTGGATTTTAGCATACTCATGCCGCATTTCATGCGAAGTGATAAAAGATAAATCCTGAAGTCTGGTTCTGTATACTTCCCTTTGCATTTCATTGTTCTTTCTGTCGGAAATATCCTGTGTAATACCAAGCAGATAGATCACTTCATCACCTTCTTTTTCAAAAACAGAGATCGTTGTATGATAATATTTATACAATTTTTCTTCGTTCTTGCAACGGATCTCTATGTCAACCGATTCATTATTTTTCAGCAATTCGGCAGAACGCATAGTAGCCTGTGCACCGGCAAAGTCGTCGGGATGTATGATTCCTTTCAGCGTGGCACAGGTAAAATCGTTGGTGGCGAGCTGGCACTTCTGAAGTACTAATTCCAATGCACGGTTACAAACAATAAAAACTTTTTCTCTTACATCGTAAACAAAGACCAGATCAGGAAGTTTTTCAAAAACAGCATCCAGTAAAGCCCGGTGGTTTACTTTTGAGTTCAATATATTGTTGTCGGAGAACATGATGCTACTATTTAATTGAATTGATTCAATGTTCCATACCAGGAGTGGAAATAGGAATACAGCCAAAAAATGATATAGCCGTAGATCACCACTTTAACCACAAACCATTTGATATTATTGATGGAAAAAATCTTACCCAATATGTAGAAGATCTGTCCAAAAAATAACATTACGTAGCAGACAGCCAGAGACTTAGTGGGTAATTCATTCCAGTTCATGGTAATTGGCTTTGAGCTGTTTACAATAAATAACATGCCAAATATAACAACATTGATTATCAATAAGATATCAGCCGAAAAATTGCTATTTTGCCGATTTTTTGGGAAATTAATTCCATTTTTGGGAAACCAGGGGTTCATGGTAAGAAAAAACAGGTACCTTGTTAGGGTTAATCAACACGCTCATGAAAACGGTAAAACCCCTGAAAATATTTATTTTAGAAGATGACCTTTGGTATGGCACAATGCTGGAACATTACCTTTCTTTAAATCCTGATTATCAGGTTTTTCGTTTCGAAACCGAAAAAGAGTTTTATCAGCGCCTTCACGAAAACCCGGATGTGGTTACCCTGGATTATGGTCTTACCGAAGGAAACGGAAGTAAAGTGCTTAAAAAAATCAAAGAATATAATCCTGAAATTGATGTGCTCATGATTTCGGGGCAGGAAGATATATCCACCGCAGTAGAATTGCTGAAATCAGGTGCCTTTGATTATATTGTAAAGGACGACAATACAAAAGACCGCTTATGGAATGCATTGATTCACCTCCAGGAAATAAAAGGACTTAAAAAGGAAGTGGAAACGCTGAAGAATGAATTGAAGAAAAGCTTCGATTTTTCTAAAGTGATCATAGGACAGAGCGATGCTATCAAGAAAGTGTTCAACCTGATAGAAAAAGCTTCAAAAACCAATATTACTGTTTCTGTTACCGGCGAAACTGGAACCGGAAAAGAAATGGTGGCAAAAGCCATTCACTATAACTCTACCAGGCATAAATACCCTTTTGTAGCCATCAATGTGGCGGCAATACCCAATGAACTGCTGGAAAGTGAACTATTTGGTCATGAAAGGGGTGCTTTTACCGGAGCCAGTGAAAAAAGGATCGGGAAATTTGAAGAAGCCAATAAAGGCACCATTTTTCTGGACGAGATCGGCGAAATGGACATGCACCTTCAAACCAAACTGCTGCGCGTACTTCAGGAACGGGAAGTTACCAGGATCGGAGCTAACGCGGTTATTCCTATTGACGTAAGAATCATTGTAGCTACCAATAAAAAATTACTCGTAGAAGTAAGTAATAAGAATTTCAGGGAAGACCTCTATTACAGATTACTGGGCTTGCCTATAGAGCTTCCTCCACTGAGAGACCGGGGCAATGACATCCTGATTCTGGCAAAGCATTTTATACAGAGCTTTTGCAGTGATAACCGGATGAGTGTGAAAACACTTTCCAATGAGGCTATGCACAAATTGAAAACTTATCATTTTCCGGGTAATGTAAGAGAACTAAAATCGCTGATG
Organism: Sphingobacterium thalpophilum; assembly: GCA_943325035.2. Taxonomy (GTDB): domain Bacteria; phylum Bacteroidota; class Bacteroidia; order Chitinophagales; family Chitinophagaceae; genus Sediminibacterium. The sequence goes on from CALPNW020000203.1 coordinate 2,589, forward strand.
GAACTGGCTTCTGTAATGGCAGATGATGAAATAATTGAAGCAGATGACATCAACCTCGAAAATAACGGTAATTCCGGAAATCTCTTATATAAGGAAACAAGCCTAAAAGAGTATGAAATTCAGATCATTCAGCATTTTCTGAAAAAATACGACCAGGATGTGTTAGCCGTTGCTAAAAAATTAGACATCGGCAAATCAACTATTTACCGGATGATTAAAAGCGGGGAAGTACGATCCAAATAATCCAATTCCTATATCCAACTCCAATGTATGGCTGTTGATAAACTAAAATTGCTGGAAGCTCAACTTGAGATGGAAATGGCTGCGCGATTTTCAGCAGAAAGACTGTTGCAGTTAAAGGAACGGGAATTATTTCTGCTTAAACAGGAAAAGAAGGCATCCGATAAAAATGAGGATGCTTTTTCAAAAACGTCCATCATTAATACCATCACAGAACACCTGCAAATCGGCATTCTTATAGAAAGTGAATCCGGTCTGGTAGTTGCGGCCAATCGGGCATTCTGTAATTATTTCAATATTAACCGTTCCCCCGATTCCTTAACGGGCATAGACCTCGTTCAGGCTGATCTTTTTAAAACCGACCTTTTTAAAAACCCCTATTTATACCTTCATAAAACCAATGAAATACTCGATCAGCGACAGATAGAACGCAATGATATTGTTGAGCTGAAAAACGGAGTGATACTGGAAAGGGATTATGTGCCCATCATCAAGGAGGGAGCATACAAAGGGCATGTATGGTACTTCCAGAATATGACCGAAAAGAATGTTCTGGAGAAAAAGGTGGAAACACAGAAACATTTGTATGAAAGTATTTTAAGCAAAGTGCCGGTAGATATTGCGGTCTTTAATCCGGAACATGCAGAACTTTTTCTGAACCCCATTGCCATAAAAGATGCTGAATTAAGAAAATGGGTAATCGACTGGATGATCGCTAAGCAGAAAGAAAAATATGTTCCGGTGAATCAGGAAGAAGAAGCCAGAACCTACCACCAGCTCTTCAATCAGGTCATTCAGAAAAAGGAAGAAGGAACTATAGAAGAAACCAGAATCAATGAATCGGGCGAGGAAGAACATTTTTTAAGAAACCTCTTCCCGGTATTAGATGAAGGGAATGAAATCAATATGGTGATTGGCTACAGCACCAATATTACCGACCGGGTTAAAGCAGAACAGGATTTGGTGAAGGCTAAAAAAATGACAGAAGAAGCTTCAAAAGCAAAAGAAATCTTTCTGGCAAATATGAGTCATGAAATCAGAACCCCAATGAATGGTATCATGGGGTTGGCTACTTTACTCGAAAAGACCCCACTTACTGCTCAACAGCAAAAACTGGTAAAGCTCATCAACGATTCATCGGGCAGCCTATTGGTGGTGGTGAACGATATTCTGAACATAGAAAAAATCGCTTCCGGCAAGCTGGAACTGGAGAAAGTGCCATTTCAGCTGAACGAAAAAATAGCGGCAACGATTGATACCTTCCAATACAAGGCCGAAGAAAAAGGCATACAGCTTGATTTCATGAATCTCAGTGATAGCGAAGTAGTAGTCATCGGAGACCCGTATCGTTTGGGCCAGGTATTGAATAATCTGATAGGGAATGCTATTAAATTTACCGACAAAGGATGGGTGATCGTTACTGTACACCCAAGCCAAGAAAAAGAAAATAAACTATTCATCCATCTATCAGTGAAAGACAGTGGTATTGGAATTGCCCATGATAAACTAGAAGAAATATTCAGTCCGTTTAAACAGGCAGATTCTGCCATCACCAGAAAATTTGGTGGAACTGGGCTTGGCTTAAGTATTTGCAAAGACCTCATTGAACTGCAGGGCGGAACCATTTCGGTAAAAAGTACTCCCAACGAAGGATCTGTGTTTAGTTTCATCATCCCCTACGAAAAAGGACAGATGGATATGCTTCAAACAGAAAAGATCAGAACAGATTTCAGCAGTTTGAACGGAAAGAAAATTTTACTGGCAGAAGACCTTGCATTGAACCAGTTTATAGTAGAGCGTATATTGCAGGAAAATGGCTGTACTGTAACTTCTGTAGAGGATGGATTACAAGCTGTTCAACAGGCCCAAAAGCAGCAGTATGACCTCATATTGATGGATATTTCCATGCCAATAAT
>CALPNW020000204.1 GCA_943325035.2 Sphingobacterium thalpophilum
ATATCATATCCTTTTGGCAATGATTTAGCGGCAACTTCTTTAATGGCAGTTATCGCATCACCGGAGGAATATCCCTTAGACGGAACACCATTAATCAGGGAGGAGATATAGAGATTATATCTGGAGATCTCATTTGGCCCCTGCGTTTTTTTAATGGTCATAAATGCAGAATATGGAACCATTTCCCCATGTTCATTTTTAATATACATATTCAAAATATCTGAAGGTTGCTTTCTGAATTCCGGGGATGCCTGCGTATACACTTTATAGTAGTTATTAAATCGAATGAAACCCTGTTCATAGGTACTACCAACCATAATATTCAGGTTTTCCATGGCTTCACCAACAGAAACACCTTTTTGCATCGCCAGGCTGTTATCAATAAAGATTTCGTACTGGGGATATTTTGCAGAATAGAATGCAAACAGTCCACTGAGTTCTTTTCGTTTTTTTAACGCTTCCAGAAATTCAGTGTTCACTCTGTCAAATTCCTGGTAATCCACATCACTGCCTTTATCTAATAAGCGTAAAGAAAAACCGTCGGATGTACCATAACCGGGAACTGCAGGTGGTTCAAAGTATTCGATATTTGCAGGCAGGTCTTTCGATTTCTCTTCCATTTCTGCAATTACCTCTTTTACAGTATGCTTTCTTTCTGACCAGTCTTTCAAATTAATCAAACAGGTACCGGCATTTGAACCACGGCCTTCTGTAAGAATTTCATAACCTGCCAGAGAAGTTACAGATGAAACACCTTCAACTTCTTTTGCCAGTACTTGAAGTTTTTTTGAAATTACATTCGTACGTTCCAGTGTAGTGCCGGGAGGTGTTTGTATGATTGCATAGATCTGTCCCTGATCTTCATTTGGAATGAATCCGGCAGGAAGTACTTTATTCACGCCTACTATTCCAAATCCAAACACAATCAAAATTCCGAACGTAAGTGTTTTTCGGTTTACAATTAAATAGAGGAATTTCTCATATTTTCCTGTAGCGCGGTCAAAGGTTTTATTAAACCAGGTTAAGAATAGATTGACCGGTGTTTTTTTCTTTGGTTTTCCATGATTATTCTTTAGAAGAATAGCACATAATACCGGTGTTAATGTTAAGGCTACAAATCCAGAGATCACAATCGCACTTGCCATGGTAAGCGAGAACTGGCGATAGAGTACGCCCACAGGTCCGGTCATGAATGTTACCGGAATAAATACAGAGGCCATTACCAGTGTGATAGCAATGATTGCGCCGCTGATCTCCTTGATAACTTTTTTTACAGCTGCATAAGGGGAAAGGTTTTCTTCTTCCATTTTTACATGCACCGCTTCTACCACAACAATTGCATCATCTACAACTACGCCAATAGCTAGTACAAGTGCAAATAACGTAATGAGGTTTATGCTGATGCCAAATGCATTCATGATTACAAATGCACCAATCAGTGATACCGGTACTGCTAAAATCGGAATGAATGTTGAACGCCAGTCGCCCAGAAAAATAAAGACCACAAACGCAACAAGTATGAATGCTTCTATTAATGTGTGTAATACTTTCTCTATAGATGCATCTACGAATTTAGATACATCATAGTTTATTTCATAATCGATCCCGGGCGGGAAATTCTTTTTTAATTCCTGCAGTTTTTCTTTTACATCATTAATAACAATTTTAGCATTACTTCCCGGATTTTGCTTTAATACCAAAGATGCAGAAGGATGTCCGTCTTTATTGGAATATATGTCCACAAACTCAGAACCCACTTCCACTTTAGCAACATCTTTTAATTTTAAGATCTCCCCGTCGGAATTTGCTCTCACTACTATATTGTCATATTGTTCCGGAGTATTATACCATCCTTTATAGGTGAATACATATTCCTGTGACTGAGCAGTTTTGCCAGAGCTGAGTCCTACACGTCCCGGGCGGGCCAAAACACTTTGTTCATCCATTGCTTTTAATACATCTTTTGCAGAAATATTATACGCTCTCATGCGCTCAGGATTCAGCCAAACACGTATTGCAAACGAACGGCTACCAATTGCCTGAGCAAAGCCCATCCCTTTAATACGTTGTAATTCGGGAAGTATGAAAGTGTTAGCATAGTTGAATAGGAATTTCTCATCCACACTATTGTCCTTGCTGTACAGATTAAGATACATCAGCATACTAGGCTGTAATGGAGAGATGATCACCCCTTCACGTTGAACCAGTGGAGGAAGATTGGTCATTACCTGATCTACTCTGGACTTAACCCTTACTGCGGCGAGTGTTGGATCTGTACCGGGCTCAAATATAACTTCAATACTTGCTTCACTTGCACTGGTGGCATCAGAAATCATATACTGCATACCCTGCACACCATTGATGGCACGCTCTATAATGGTTAGTGTTGATTTTACCAGCACATCTGCATTTGATCCCGGGAATTCGATAAATATATTTACTCTTGGAGGAGCAATTTCCGGGAACTGGGCTATAGGAGATTTTGTAATTGCTATTATTCCTGTAAAGACAATCGCTAATGATAACGCAATGGCCAGAACAGGTCTTTTTATAAAATTGTTAAACATGTCAGTTTAAATTTTTCTTGCCATTATTCGGCGTGAATATTTTTGATTTCAGCCATTTCTTTTTCAAGTGAAAAAAACCTGTACTTGATCTTTTCATTATTCATTACTTTACCCAATCCTTCCAGTAAAATTTTGTCAGTTGAGCTTAATCCGGATGCAACTACATAGAGGTGAGGAATTTCCTGAGCGATGGTAATCTCCGTTGCTTTAAGGATTCCATTTTCATTTACTGTATACACGTATTTTTTATCCAGTACGTCAAACGTAGACTTTTGAGGAATTATGATCGCATTCTTCAGTTCAACAGGCAGCATAATATTACCCGTTTCGCCATGACGAAGAATTCCTTTTGGATTAGGGAAAGCCGCTCTGAATGCGATGTTTCCTGTTTCGTTGTTAAAATCAGCTTCGATGGTTTCAACATAACCACTGATTGAAAACAGCTCCTTATTGGCCATCTGCAATAAGACCTTTTGTTTTACTTTACTTTTTATTTTTTGGATATAATCCAGGTATTCAGATTCTGTTACGTTGAAGTACACCCACATTTTACTGTTATCCGACAGGCTTGTAAGTAAGTCGCCTTCATCTACTAAGCTTCCCAGTTGTGCATGGAACTTATCCATAATACCATCGAATGGGGCACGGATTTCAGTGAAAGCAAGATGGGCCTGAGCAAGTTGTAATTCAGCTTTAGACTTATCAAGCTTAGCTTTTGCCATAGCTAATTCACTAACGGACACGATGTTGTTTTCAGCCAAACCTTTGGTATTTTTATATTCTATTTCTGCAAAGGTTACTTCCGCTTTTGCTCTTCCTACCTCAGCTTCGAATATCGCCGGCATCAATTTAAACATTAGCTGGCCTTGCTTTACAAACTGGCCTTCATCAACATATATGTTTTGAAGATATCCTTTCTCTTGTGAGCGAAGCTCAATATGCTTAGCAGCATGAATCTGTGCTACATATTCTTTATAAATAATTGTATCTTTTTGAATAGGGCTTGTGACGCTGAATGTCATATCTTTTTCTTTTTCCTCTTCATGGTGTGAACAGGATGCAAAAAACAGACATGTTGCCATAAGGGCAATTAATTTAATTCTTCTCATTAAAATGAAAATTTGAAGGGGGTAAGTAAATGTATTAACAGAGAAAACACAGGTCTTCAATAGCCTGTAAGTACTAGAACAGTATCAACTGCAACCGGGTATGTCAACATTAAGATAAATGACTCTTCCAGGAATGGTAGAGTATAAAGTAGGGTAGTTCAACTTTGTGCAGATTAGTAGAGGCTAATCTTAAAAAAAGTGTATTAATGTAGTGGTTATACTGAAGTGTATTGCAAGTTTGATTCTTGGGTAAGATTCCATTTAAATAGACTTGTTCATTATGAACCTCATCTTCATCTTCTGATTCGGCTTCTATAAAAAGGTCTAATTGGCTCTCATGATGTTCTGCCGTGCCTTTTTCATAATAGCTGTTAATTAAATTTTCTGCAGATAGATTGGTAAGGTGGAATGTATTTTCCTGGGTTGCAAAAGAAAACTGTTGAACCAGGCAAGCTAAAATAAGCAAAGCAATAAAACGAAAATTGACCAGGGTCTTATGATATATACCTTTTGTATATCGCCTTAATCCTTCTGTATTCGTCTTTTGCATGTATACCACGAAACTACAATAGAATCATTATTTAGCCTAATGATTCTAAGATCATTAGTACTTCCCATAGAATACTTTCGGCTCTGAGCCACCTGCGTTTAATCCAAGGAACCCGCAATTATGATAATTTCCGGATCTATTCCTGCCATTGTTTGTATTCTCCGCTTCAAGTTTTTACACAGCAGTTTAACAAAGTTAAATTGTTGTTATGAATTAATTTCAAAGGGTCACTATCAATGAAAAGGGATCAATTGGCAATTTCTTTCACTGGGTAAAAGTTTAAATTTTAATAGTTCTATGATTAAACCGTTTGGTTCAAACTCTGGCAACAAACTATAAAGTATAGCTGTCTCAGCTTTGACAGTAAAGTAAAAAAGGTTGATTAAAATCTAGTGGTTAACCTAAAAACTTTAAAACGAGCTATTAATAATTTTGCGATCCATTGAACGGAATTCACTGTATCCTGTTTCTTTTGTTTTTATTTTTTACTTTGATACTCCAATA
>CALPNW020000205.1 GCA_943325035.2 Sphingobacterium thalpophilum
ATTGAAGAGTCTTTGAATATCATGGATAAGGAAAAAGAGCTCATCATAAAAGCATTAAAAAAACACAAAGGCAAAAGAAAAGATGCCTCACTCGATCTGGGCATCAGCGAAAGAACCCTTTACCGTAAACTGAAAGAATATGATATTGATGAATAAAAATAACAGGCTGATCCGATTGATCACTCCGGTTTTTGTATTGTTGATGTTTACTGGCTGTAAGGTCTATACATTCAATGATGCCATCACACCGGCCGATGTAAAAACAGTAAAGATCGGTTTCTTTGAAAACAGGGCCAGGTATGTAAATCCGCAACTAAGTCCTAAGTTAACCGACAAAGTGCAGGTAAAGATCACCTCACAAACCAAATTAACCCGTACCAACAATGATGATGCGCATTATATCATCAGTGGTACCATCACTAATTATGATCCAAGCCAAACCGTTGGTGTGTCTGCCCAACAGGCCAGTACCACCCGCTTAACGGTTACCGTTCATGTTGTATTTAAAAAAACGCTAGAAAATAAAGAAGAAGAATTTGATGTGTCGCGCAGTTTTGATTACTCAGCAAATCTTACCCTGCAGCAGGCAGAAGGTCAATTGCTGGATGAGGTAGTAAGAACAATCACCGATGAAATTTTCAACCGTATTTTCTCTAACTGGTAATTGAGTTGTATATTTAATCTTTATGAAGATTACGCAAGAAAAAGCATTGTTTCACCTCACCGGCAAAACCGATATTGCCGATCTGAAGATGGATGCCATTGAAAGTCTGGTAAATGAATACCCGTTTTTTTCTCCGGGTCAGTATTTATTTTCTGCCAAGCTGAAGAAAGATGATCACCCGCTGGCTGCTTCACAGGCTATGAAAACCGCTTTATTTTTTTCTAACCCATACTGGCTTCAATTTCAGTTAGACTCCTTAAAAGATGCAGGTATAGACCAGGCACCTAAACAGGATGTGGATACTGAATTGCTTCGTACCATCCGCCAGAAAGACAAAGACTGGGATGAAATGATGGAGCTTCCTCAAATTGAAACTACCATCGAGGAATCACAAAAATCGCTGGAAACCATTGCAGAATTACCTAATCCTGATATCACGATCCCAACGATAGAGTCTGTAAGGGAAATGATGCAGGGTATCAACAGCTTTACCAAGCCAAGTATGATTGTACCGGTAATCAGAGAAACTGTAACCGATCCGGCAGATATGCTGTCTATGCCAGAACCTGTTAATGAAGTAGTTATGGAGGCATTCCAGCCTGTATTCAGCGCAATCGCTTTGTCAGAATCACAACCAGAACTAAGTCCTCAACCGGAAGCAACACCTGCAACAGAGCCATCTCCCTATAAAACTTTACCTGATCAGGCCAAAAGCGATGCAAAAATTGCCAGTATCCTATCGGGGCAACTCGCAGAGTTCAAAAAGCCAGTAGTAGAAACCAACTCACTGGAAATAAATTATCCGCAGAAAAAAATGCATACGGTAGATTATTTTGCCTCTCAGGGAATCAGGATAGACCTAAGCAAGGTTCCTCAGGATGAGTTAACCACCAAGCTCAGAAAGTTCACAGACTGGTTAAAATCGATGAAAAACAATGCTCAGGACAGTACTAATCCATCCGATCTTGGAACCAGCCCCGAATTGGAGAAAGCAGCGGCCGAAACTGCCCTGATATCCAATGAATCCAGGGAAATATTAACCGAAACAATGGCAGAAGTTTTGGTCAAACAAGGGCAAATAGACAAGGCAATTCAGCTTTATATTAAATTAAGTTTCTCTAATCCTGAAAAAACCACTTATTTTGCTGCCAAAATTCAACAACTAAAAGGTATTTAACATGATAATTCTGTTCTTGGTTCTGATTGTGATTGCAGCTGTAGCGCTTGGTTTTATGGTTTTAGTTCAAAATCCTAAAGGTGGCGGGCTTACCGGTAACGTGGGTGGTATCAGCAACCAGTTCATGGGGGTGAAGCAAACAACCGACGTTTTAGAGAAAGGAACCTGGCTTTTTGCAGGTATTATTGCTCTGCTGGCATTGTTTTCTACTTTTTTCCTGAAAGGATCTAACGAAGCAGACAACTCTATCATTCAAAAGATCAATACCAATACTACCGCTCCTGCCCCAATGCAGCAGGCTCCGGCTAACACCACTACATTACCTGCTCAGGCAGATTCAACCAAAAAATAAACCTATTTAAACGGTAAAAAACCCTGTCTTTTGATGAAGACAGGGTTTTTTATTTATTTTACGATATGAAGAAGTCTTCTAAAACCAAAAAAAGTAACGGGCTAAAGCTGCCTTTAATCATTGTAGCTTTCTTACTGGTAGCAGCAGGAGCTGTTTCCTGGTTATTACTGGGCCCAGCCACCGCATTCAGCGAAAAGAGCAAACAAATAACCATCCTGAAAGATGAGACCAATAAACCGGCTGTATTAGCTGTTTTTGAACAAGCCGGTATTTTGCGTTTCAACAGCCTGCTGGGTTTGGCCGGGGCACCCATTAATTTATGGGACAATATGAAGCCCGGACGATACGAAATTAAAAAAGGACAAAGCATCCTGCAGATCATAAGAATGCTAAAGAACGGTCGTTTTGCAGAAATCAAACTGGTGATCAATAAAGTGAGAACCAAAGAAGAAATGGCCAGACTCATCAGTAAAAATTTCCCGATTGATTCTGCTATCGTACTGGCCTATATCAGTTCCAATGATTCACTGAAACAATTTCAGACCACAGCAGAAATGCTTTTTACACAGATCATTCCTAATACCTATAGTTTTTATTATGACGCTTCATTGAGTAAGATCTTCCGGAAACTCACCACCGAAGGAAGTTCCTTCTGGTTAAAAAAAGAAAGGATGCAAAAAGCACAGGCGCTGGGCATGACGCCCGAGCAGGTATATATTCTGGCATCCATTGTAGATGAAGAAACCAATTACGATGCAGACAAATACAAAATAGCCAGCGTTTATATCAACCGGTTAAAAAAGCAAATGCCCCTGCAGGCCTGTCCTACCATTAAATACGCCATGAATGATTTTACCATTACGCGGATCTATGAAAAATACCTGATCAACCCATCGCCCTATAATACCTATAAGTTCAAGGGATTGCCTCCGGGCCCTATCTGTACCCCATCGCCCAAAACAATAGATATTGTTTTAAATGCGCCGGCAACTGACTATATTTATTTTGTGGCTAAAAGTGATTTCAGCGGATACCACCATTTTAGCGATAATTATCCCGAGCATAACCGTTATGCCAATGAATACCAGAAAGCACTGGATGCCTATATGTTGAAAAAACAAGCGCAAAAATAACAACTTGACCAAGCTGGAAAGAATCATCGTCACTTTACCCCCTATTGCCTTTATCATCAGAAAGAGCAAGCAGGTAATCATTCCCGGATTTCAGGGACTTCCCCTGTTTGATGTGGTGGTGTTTTTTATGCAACAGGTACAGAAACTCGGGTTTGATGAAAGAGCGGCAGCAATTGCCTTCAACCTCATTATGGCTTTGCCGGCCACCATGCTGTTTTTGTTTTCCCTCATCCCTTATTTTCCGGAATTTCTGGATATCAAAGTGCAGATACTTTCCTTGTTTAAAGATATCAGCCCCAGTTCCAATACCTACCGTTTTATTGTAAACCTGATAGATGATCTGATGACACGTAACGTGGGTGTTTTTTCTTTCGGTTTTTTACTGGTCTTTTTTTATGCCTCCAATGCAATGATGGCCTTTATCCGAACATTCGATAAATCGATCAAAGAAAAAAAGGAATACTTTCTTCACCAGCGCTGGAGGGCCATCAAGCTTACGGGCATTCTCATTCTGCTGATCATAGCATCACTGCTGGTTTTATTTGGTCAGGATCAGATCGCTACATTAATCCGGAAATTGTTCCATCTTAAGAGAAGTACCATGATGCCCTGGCTGAACGCAGTAAGATGGGCCATTATCTTTTCCCTTTTCTTTTACGGAATTGCCTTTATTTACAAATTTGCACCCTCTGTAGAAAAGCGCTGGAAGATCGCTTCGCCAGGAACACTGCTGGCAACATTTCTAACGCTCTGTACCACCATCGCCTTCTCTTACTGGGTCAATAATTTTGCGTCGTACAACAAAGTATATGGATCTATCGGAACGGTATTGATCATTATGCTGCTGATTTATATCAATGCCCTCATTTTACTGATTGGTTTTGAACTGAACGTGAGCATTACCTATTTAACCAGGCATGCCAATGAACGAAAAGCCAAAGAAAAGGCACTACCCGTACATTTTCCAGGCCAGCTTTAACGCTTGGGCATCCGGATGGGTGATATCGGGATGATCGTAATCTCCGGCATTTTTTTTCTGCCGGTAGGCTTCGTAAATAGTTACTGCACAGGCCACCGAAATATTCAGACTCTGAATCATTCCCACCTGAGGGATGATGAAATTACCATCAGACAACCGGATAGATTCTTCACTAACGCCCTGGTGTTCATTGCCAAAAACAAGCGCAACACTACCAGTAAAATTAATATCATACACACTAACGGAGTCTACCCCAAGATGGGTAGAATAAATGCGGTCATACCGTTTTCTCAGTGCTTCAAAACAAGTTCTGGTATCTCCAAACTGATGAACCGTTAACCATTTGGCAGCACTACTGCTGCTTCTAACACCAAAATAGCCATGCGGAGGAATGATGGTATTCAATACATAAATATCCTG
>CALPNW020000206.1 GCA_943325035.2 Sphingobacterium thalpophilum
GCTTCAAAAATGGTCATAAAGTTGGGTTTTTAAACAATGATTCTACCTTAAATATAAAGTTTATGGCTTGAATACAGCAAAAGAAATAGCTTCTATGATTAGGAAAATATCAGCTAACCAATAAGGTAAGGGCGCAATAAATATTGATTAAATCCTGTATTAATCTGCTGTCTGGTGGCAGCAGATCGGCTATTGGTAGAACAAAGGGGAACTATTAATTAGCAGCCTTCTTTGATTTTTTGAAGATCGCATATACTTCTACCAGTAAGCCAAGCACAATCAGGATAGGCGCAACGGTAATACGGGTTGTACTGTATACTTCTTTGGTATCAAATACAGTTGGGTCAGCACTCTTGCCTCCGCTCATCAGTATCATTCCCAACGCAATGATAACACCACCGATCAGCATCCAGGTATAATTTTCTTTTGCAAAAAGGGTAGTGGCTTTATTGGTTTCGTTGCTCATGGTATTTTTATTATTGTTTGAAAGATTGGTGGTAAAATTATAAAGTGCTAATAAAGTTCATCCAGTTTCATTTTCAGGTATTTCAGTACACTTCTATGCGTACTGATTACGGAAATACCTACCCCTAAGGTAATCAGGCCGCCAAAAAGAATCAGGGTATGTTCCAGGTTTCTGATGGCTTTTAGTTGCGGGAACTGCGTTTCGGCCCAGCCAACCAATGTAAATAACAATACAATGGCAATACCCGAACTGATCAATCCATTAATCAGTGCCCGGATGTTCAGTGGCTTTACTATAAAACTCTGTGTGGCACCAACCATTTGCATGGTCTTGATTAAAAAACGGTTACTGAACATAGCCAGGCGAATGGTATTATCGATGCTGAAGATGACTATGCTGCAGAGAATAACGGCTACCACCAGAAAAATCAGACCTATTTTAGAGGCTCTTTCGTTCAGATTGGTCACTAATTCTTTAGGGTATTGCAGATCGGTGATCTGGTTGCCATAAGCACCCATGAGCTCATCGGAAATTTTGGTTAAGCTGTCCTGATTAACATAATCTGCTTTTGCGTAAAAATCGATGCTCTCGGGCAGCGGGTTAGCGCTCAGCATTTTAGCCCAGTCTTCGTTGTTTTCCTTATTCCAGATCTCTTTTGCCGAGTTTTTGTCTATGTACATTACGTTTTTGGCGTAAGGTCTGGACACAATGAATTGCTGGATCTGGGCGATGGAATCCTTGTTCAGGGTTCGCAGATAGGCGCTTAAACGGATATCTTCTTTAAAGGCATTTCCTACAGAACTGATGTTCAGAAAGAACCAGCCCATGATTCCCATAATAAATAATACCAGGGAAACCCCTACAATCGTATAAATATAATTTGGCTTACTTCTTTTCAATGATGATTTTCCTGATGCCGCCATGAGTTGAATACTGTTTTTTAATGCTGTTGGCCCCAGATGTTCAATTCGCAACCAACATGCCCGCAAATGTACGGTTTTGGTGGCTAATGACTTACATTTGCAGCCACTAAAACGCTTAATTGTCTATTGAAATTAGGAGATTCAGCGGAGCTTAGCGTTAAGGAAATGTAAATAAAATAATCCCTTTCAAAAATAAACTTCTCACGAAGGCGGCGCAACATGGACTATCAATTCAGAACAATCGAACAAAAATGGCAGGAACACTGGAAAAACAGTAATGCCTATCAGGTAAGTAATACCAGTGATAAACCTAAGTTTTATGTGTTAGACATGTTCCCTTACCCAAGCGGGGCAGGGCTGCATGTGGGGCATCCGCTGGGTTATATTGCTTCTGATATTTTCAGCCGCTTTAAACGCCTGAAGGGGTTTAATGTACTGCATCCGATGGGATATGATGCTTTTGGGCTGCCTGCAGAACAGTATGCCATTGAAAATGGGGTTCATCCTGCTGTGAGTACGGTGCAGAATATCAACAATTTCAGAAATCAGCTCGAAAAAATTGGCTTCTCTTATGACTGGAGCCGCGAAGTAAGAACCTGCGAACCCGGTTACTATAAATGGACCCAGTGGATTTTTCTGCAACTATTTGGGTCTTATTTTAACCGCCAGGCACAAAAAGCGGAAAACATCAACGGGCTGGTTCGCATTTTTGAAAAAGAAGGTAATGCAGCGCATGAATGCCCTGCCAATGACCAGCTGGTCTTTTCAGCGGCCGACTGGAACGGATTTACCCAAAAAGAACAACAGGATATATTAATGCAATACCGCCTTGCCTTTTGTGGACATGGTGAAGTGAACTGGTGCGAGGCCCTGGGTACTGTACTGGCCAATGATGAAGTGGTGAATGGCTTAAGTGAACGCGGAGGCCATCCGGTAGTAAAGAAAAAACTGCGTCAGTGGTATTTGCGTATCACAGAGTATGCAGACCGGTTGATCACCGGCCTGGAACAAATTGAATTCAGTGATGCGATGAAAGAAATGCAGAGCAACTGGATCGGCAAAAGCTATGGTGCAGAAATTGATTTTGTATTTGAAGGGGCAGCGCCCAACCAAAAACTTACTGTTTATACAACCAGACCGGATACGATTTTTGGCGTAGATTTTATGGTAGTTGCTCCGGAGCATGAACTGATTGAGCTGATCACAACCGATGAGCAGAAAGCAGCTGTGGAAGCCTATATTGCTTATGTAAAAAGCAGAAGCGACCGCGAACGGCAGGCAGAGAAAAAAATCAGTGGCTGTTTCACCGGTGCCTATGTGATCAATCCGTTTAACGGCGTTAAAATTCCGGTATGGATCTCTGAATATGTGCTGGCCGGATATGGCACTGGTGCTATCATGGCTGTTCCTTGCGGAGACGAGCGGGATCATAAATTTGCACAGCATTTTAATATTCCGGTTACCAATATTATTGGTGAACACTATAACGGTACAGATGCCAATGCTACCAAGGATGCACTGTTAACCAACAGTGCGTTTTTAAACGGTGTGGTGATGCGCGATGCAATTTCCATTGTGATTGGCAAACTGGTAGAAATGGGCATTGGTAAAAAGAAAGTGAATTATAAAATGCGCGATGCTGCATTCAGCAGACAGCGTTACTGGGGCGAGCCCTTTCCGATTATCTGGAAAAACGGGATCGCTTATCCGCTCGATGAATCACAGTTGCCACTGGAACTTCCTGAAGTAGACTCCTACGGACCCGGTCCGGAGGGCGAAGGGCCTTTGTCTAATATCCCGGAGTGGATCAATCAGTTTACTGATTCAACATATCCCGCTATCCCTTCGGGTGGAGCGCTGGAAACCAATACCATGCCCGGTTATGCAGGCAGCAGCTGGTATTTTCTGCGTTATATGGATCCTGGTAACGATTCAACTTTCTGCGATAGAAAAGCGAGTGATTACTGGAACCAGGTAGACCTTTATATAGGTGGAACGGAGCATGCGGTAGGACATTTATTGTATAGCCGTCTCTGGACCAAAGCCTTGTACGATCTTGGCCATATTGGTTTTGATGAGCCTTTCCGCAAGCTGCTGAATCAGGGAATGATTCAGGGTAGCAGCCGGTTTGTATATAGAAACAAAAACAATCCCAATCAATTTATTTCTGCCGGTTTAATCAGTGAATATGATACACATCCGATTCATGTGGATGTGAATTTTGTGGATGGGTATGAAATGGATACCAACGCATTTAAACAATGGCGAAACGGAGAGCATGCAACTGCTGAATTTGTGTTAGAGAATGGAAAATACCTCTGCGGTGCAGAAGTAGAAAAAATGTCTAAGTCTAAATTCAATACGGTTAATCCTGATACACTGGTGGAAAAATTCGGGGCCGATACTTTCAGAATGTACGAAATGTTTCTGGGTCCGGTAGAACAGAGCAAGCCCTGGGATACCAAGGGCATTGAAGGGGTGCATCGCTTTCTGAAAAAACTCTGGCGCTTATTTTATGATGAGCTGAAAGGGAAAGTATGGAACGAAGAAAAAGCAACGGCAGAGGACTTGAAAGTGCTGCATAAAGCCATTAAAAAAATTGAAGATGATACAGAACGCTACAGCTTTAATACAGCGGTAAGCACCTTTATGATCTGTGTCAATGAACTGAGTGATCTGAAGTGTTATAAAAAAGAAGTGCTGGAACAACTGCTGGTTTTGCTTACACCTTACGCCCCGCATATCAGTGAAGAGCTCTGGCATTTACTGGGTAATGAAGGATCTGTGCTGGATGCATCATTTCCGGTATTCAATGCTTCTTATGTAACTGAATCTTCCAAAGAATATCCGGTGAGTATTAACGGACGCGTTCGTACAAATATCGATATCAGTCTTCAGGCAACAGCGGAGGAGGTTCAGGAACTGACGATGGCCAATGCACTTGTTCAGAAATGGATGGAAGGCAAACCATTAAAGAAGTTCATTTTTGTAAAAGGAAAAATGATCAATGTTGTTATTTAAAATAGCCGGTGCCGGCACCAAAAAAATCACCGCACTTGCCGTGATCTTCTTTCTGTTTGCACAGCAGCTTGCTGCGCAGGATAGTGTGCGCTATTCGCCCAGGAAAACGATCCGTAATTTTCTGAATCCGGATTCTGGTCCGCTGATCAATTTTAAAGTGGTACCTATTCCACTACTTACTTCAGCCCCGGAAACAGGGTTGCGCGTTGGTGGTGCACTGGAGTACTTTTTTAATGCAAAGAAAAAGGGCGAACAATCAGAAGCCAGAGGGTCTAATATTTATGGACAAATGTCTA
>CALPNW020000207.1 GCA_943325035.2 Sphingobacterium thalpophilum
CTGGGTTTATATCCTTTTCTGATAAAAAAGAAACTGTTTATAACCATTCATGATCCTGTTCCTCATACCGGCGAAGAGTCCTGGAAAATAAAACTGATCGAATACCTTTTTTATCCGCTGGCAAAAGGGTTGTTCTTTTATTCAGATTTTGCCAAACAACAGTTCAATCAGCATTATACAGATATTGGTGCTAAAAGATATATCATCAGGTTCCAACCTTTTTCATATATCAAGCAATTTTCAAAAAACTTATTAAAAGATAGTAATGCAATCCTTTTCTTTGGTAGAATATTACCTTACAAGGGGGTGGATTTGCTACTCAGGGCCATCCCTCAGGTATTAATGAACTATCCGGATCAGTTATTTGTGATTGCAGGAAAGCCATTTAATTGTGAGCTGGATAAAGAAATTCTGAGGAATTATAAAGATAATATTCTGGTTATTCCGGAACATATCAGTACAGAAGAGCTGGCAGCATTAATCAAAAAATCAAAATTTATTGTTTGTCCTTACCGGGATGCTACCCAAAGTGGAGTCTTGATGACCACTTATGCGTTAGGTAAAATGGTATTAGGAACCAATGTGGGTGCCTTCCCCGAATATATTCATGATGGCATTAACGGATTACTGACAGCTCCTGATGCAGCTTCAATTGCCGGTACAATAATCCGGGCATTGGACAGTGATTACTTTAAAGAATTGCAAAAAAACGTTACCGATTCATATTCGGAATCAACAGGTGCTGAAAACAGGCAGATTATCCTTACTGCATACCAGACCAGTTAGTTTTTCTGTTATAATAATATACCAATGAATAATAATAAAATTGCATTCGTAATACTAGGTCTTGGTATTGGTGGGGCTGAAAAGTTTCTGGTTAATGTAGTCAACCAGTTTTTCCGGAAAGGATATACGCCACTGGTTATTTTATTGTCTAATGATAAAACACTTTTGGGTGAGCTGGACAGAGGGGTAAAGGTGGTTACAGTCCTCAAAAAATCGAGGCTGGATATTTTTATTACCAACAGAATCCGGGAACACATAGATTCGGAAGGGATCACCAAAATATTTTGTGTAAATGCTTATGCGTTCTTTCTTACTAAGCTGGCCTATCTTTTTAACAATAAAACGCAATTCTTTGTTTCATTGCATTCAACCATTCCATTTACGGTAAAAAGCTATTGGCAGAACCTTGTTTATTTCCGGTTTATTTCAAAAAAAGACCTGATCATCTATCTGTGTAATAACCAGAAGAAATACCTCGAAAAGAAGTACTACCTGAACCGTACCGGCGACAAAATCGTTTTTAATGGAATTGATACCAACTACTTTGATCCGAAAATATTTGAAAACATCGATAAGTCCGCACTACGAAAGCATTTTAACCTTACCGAAACTGATAAAGTAATTGTTCAGGTGGCCAGACTTCAGGCGGAAAAACGGCATACGGATGCTATAGACGCGCTATTTTATTTGCACAACGAATATGGCAGTAAAGCCCATCTTTTATTGGTAGGGTCTGGCGAAGAAGGGTATACCAATTCACTGAAACAAAACGTAAAAGACAAAGGGCTCGATTCATACATACATTTTGCCGGCAGCCAGTCTGACGTAAGAAAATATTATTGTATGTCGGATGCCTTCACTTTAACCTCTAATAGTGAAACCTTTTCTTTATCTGCACTGGAAGCAATGGCATTTTGTTTGCCATGTTCCCTTACTGATATTGGAGGAGCCAGTGAAATGACCATTGATGGGGTTACCGGGGTACTCAGTAATCCGGAAGATGCAGCATCTATAGCAACCAGCTGGCATAAATTACTGAGTAATAATATAAAAGGGGAACATATCCGGCAGTTTGTGCTGGAAAAATTCACCTCAGAGAAAATGCTGAATCAATATCTGGAACTGGTCGGATAGTCTTCGGGAACCTTTCAGTATGCTGCCCGATTTAATTAATAATACCGTTACTGTATGCAAATATTTATTACACTGGATTATGAATTATATCTCCAGGAACCGGCCGAGAATATTGATTTAAGTTTAATAGAGCCCACCACCCAATTTTTACATATTCTTTCGGAATATAATCTCAAGTCTGTTTTTTTTGTAGATGCTGGATACTTATATGCTTTAAAGCGGCAAAAAAGTCTATTTCCTAAACTGGAATCTGATTACAATAAACTGGTTGCTCAGATAAAACATATTCAAACACTTGGTCATGAAATTGCTCTTCATATTCATCCGCACTGGCAGGATTGTACGTTTACCGGTACAGAATGGAAAATGGATCTGACCAGGTATAAGCTGGCTGATTTCCCTAAAAAAGAAGCTGCAGAAATATTTAAAATATATTATGCTGAATTAAAAGAATTGGTAAGCGGTAAAATCGTTTCTTACCGATCCGGAGGTTGGTGTCTCGAACCATTTGATTATATCAGGGATGCTATGAAGGATGCTGGAATTTATATTGATTCTACTGTGTATGAGGACGGCTACAGTAAAACAGATACTCATTATTTTGATTTCAGGGAATATCCCAAAAAGGAAATCTGGAGGTTTAGTATAGATCCTTCTATCGAAGACCCGAATGGTGAATTTCTGGAATTGCCAGCTGTTTCTCACAAACTATCTCCCTTGTTATACTGGCGGGTACTTTTCAATACTTTAAAAGGAAAGTCTTCTAAAAATAATACCGGAAAAGGTGTCAGACCTTCTTTTAAGGAAGTTTGCAAAAAACTCCTATTTAAAACATTAGATCCGGTTTCAATTGATTCGTATAAGTCGGCAATGTTATTAAAAACATTTAAAGAAAATGAATTTACTGCCAGACGGTTTTTTTGTGTAATTGGACATCCTAAATGTTTCACCAATTTAACTTATCAGAATCTTCATGCTTTTATCCGTTATGCCTTAAGCAAAGGACATCAGTTTTCAGTTTTTCGGGAAGCATTCCCGGTTCCCCCTGCCAATGGTCAACCAGATTAGTGAATTTATATAACATGTATTATGGATACTATTTTCAATAAAGTTCTTTTTATTGGTCCGGATGATACTTATGGAGGTATTGGTAATGTGATTAATATATATCAAAAAAACATAAGTAATTTTAATTTTATTCCAACCCACCCTTCAGAAAATATTTCGCCTTCCTTATATTTTCTTAAAAGCTTTTTTAAAATTGCCGGTTTTTTATTCCGTAACAGAAATATAAAAATCGTTCATCTGCATAGTGCCTCTTATGGAAGTTTTTACAGAAAATCCATCATAGCTATAATGTCCAGGCTCTATGGTAAAAAAGTGGTCTTTCACATACATGCCGGCGGCTTTCAGGAATTTTATAATAATTCCGGCATTTTCAGATTTTATATCAGATGGGTATTAAAAATGAGTTCCTGCGTAATATGTCTTTCTGAACAATGGCTGGAATTTTTTAAAAACCAGTTGGAAATTTCCAGCGCAGTAATTCTGGGTAATCCTATAGAAAAAAATACCTGTCAGTCATATGCTGCCGAAGCAAATCAATTAAAACTGCTTTTTCTGGGTAAGATTTGCGATAACAAGGGAATATTTGATCTTATTACTTATTTAAAAACCAATTATTATTTTTTAAATAATCAGATTAAACTTGTTATTGCAGGAAATGGTGAAACAGAACGGCTTAAAAATGTTTTACAGGACCCTGTTTTAAATAAAAGGATAACGTATAATGGATGGATTGCGGGTCATGAAAAAAATGTATTGATCAGTGAATGCGACCTGTTTATACTTCCGTCCTATATAGAGGGTCTGCCGGTCTCTATCCTTGAGGCAATGGCGGGTGGTAAAGCCATAATTGCTACTAATGTTGGTGGGATACCCTCAATTGTTCAAAATAATTATAATGGATTTTTATTTGAACCCGGCTCTTTCGCTCAGCTTGATCAAATATTCAGTACAATATTTTCCAATATAGAAATACTGGCTAAATACAATAAGAACTCTTTAGTGGAATCCCAAAAGTATGGTGTAGAGATTATTTTAACAGAATTGTGTGGTTATTACCGTACAATTCTAACTGAATTTCCATCATTTGTTGATGCCGGTTCGGCCAGTAAAAATGCTACGGGAAAAACATCGGATATTATTAACCGACAGGTTCCCCAATAATAAAATTAATTATAGGAAGTATGAAAAGCCGGAATCTATCAGGCATTGTAAGATTCTTTGTGATTGATCTCATCAGAGGTACACAGATAAGAAAAGTGCTCAAAGAATTACACGCCGAACAATACTATTCAAAAGAACAGCTGGAGGAGATTACCGGTAACCGGTTGAACCGGCTTTTTGAAACAGCGAAATCTACCACGGAATATTACCGGAATTTTAAAAATTACGCGGATGTTCCGGTGCTTACTAAAGACGGAGTAAGGGATAATTTCAATCAGTTGATTTCTTCCGGTTATAAGGGTAAGATGTTTTCGAAGGGAACCGGAGGTTCTACGGGCAGGCCACTGCTTTTTTTAACCACGCTCGAATCAAGGTCTTATTTATGGGCATGTTTAATTCTTGCATGGGAGTCGGCCGGCTATCATTTAGGCAATAAAGTTGCTTTTATTGCAGGAACAGCTTTAAGTAAATCAAATTTCAGCAACAGGGTCTTCCATTGGTTATTAAATACCGA
>CALPNW020000208.1 GCA_943325035.2 Sphingobacterium thalpophilum
TAAAGGGTGATGAAGCTACTTTTCTGGAGGCTGGCATGAATGGTTATATCAGTAAACCATTCATAGAACATTCCTTATTAAATACCATACTGTCTGCATTAAAAAATATCGGTTTTATCCATGAAAAAGAACCCGTAATAACCGCCAGAAACCTGCTTGTAGAAAATATTCTTCAATCAGACAGTTCAAAAATGTATACTGAAAAGCTGGTTAGTGAACTGGGCAGAGGCAATATGGAGTTCATCCGGAAAATGGTTTTTCTGTTTATGAAAACCATGCCGGCAAATGTGGAATATCTGGCTCAGGCTGCTGAAGTCAAAGACTGGCAACTGGTTAGTAAAACCGCCCACCGGATGAAATCTGCCATAGACCGCATGGGAATCCGTACGCTAAAACAGCCCATTCGAGACCTCGAACTGAATGCTAAACAGGAAACCGATATTTCCATTATTCCCCAGCAGATTAAGTTCATTAAAGACTATCTGAACCTGGTGATCCAACAACTGATAGCAGACTACCCTACCAACGAATAATTCCCAATCAATTGATATTTTTCCAAATTTTGGAAAACCTGGACTAGCCGAAATAAGCATAAGTATTGACTTTCAAGTACTTATGCTTATTTTTTGCCATGGCACCCCTTTTGGACCTATTTTATTAAGGAAATGCAGTAAGCAATTCCTTAATAAGTAAGTCGTGGAAATTGTACACCTTGTTTTAGACAAATCAGCTCTGATCAGCCGGAATGAAGCAGGGTATGAACTGACTGAAAACACGCCTAACTGTCTGGCCAAATTGATGATTCAATCTCTCAGAGATATCAATAATTATCTGTGGGATAGCAAGAGAAGAAATGCTTACAGAATGGTGAATGAAAAATTTCAGTGGAACACCATTGCAAAAGAACACATTAATCTATAGCAGAAAATACTTGTTAAACAGACTGCCTGATACTATTTACAATGACTCATATAGCCAATAAAGACGAACAAAACACCATCCTACTGGAAGACCTCTGCAATACAGGAATGGGCTATCTGCAGGAGCATTGCAGCAAAGAACGGATTACTCCCAATAATCATATCACTTACCCTTTTCTGTACGGAAAATATGCCTTAATGACTACTCCTGTTTTACCGGCCAATGACATACATGTTATACTAGACAGCTTTTTGAAATTTGCTGAATACCCTTTGGTAGTGTGTGGAGACTGGAACAACAATGCCTATGCCGAAGCCATTTATCAAAAATACAAAGGCTACTATGCCATCCACCTTTTAGATACAGTAACAGATCAAAGAACGCTGAATATGCTGCGATCCAATTGTTATGTTTTTATTGATTCCTACTACCAGCCCAATAACGACCCTTCCCTGATAGAAGCCATGTTCATGCAGCTGCCTATTCTGGCATTTGCCTCACACTATAATGTTAACCTTACATCCGGCAAAGCCATGTATTACAGAATGCCCACCGAACTGCTTGCAGCACTTAAGTCTTTACATCCTACCAAAGCCTCTGAGTTAGGTAATACAATGAAAGCTGTAATTAACGGAAAAATCAGTGCCTCATAGCAACGCCCCAATGGCCAAATGGCAGTTGAAGAAAACAAACAGGTCTTTATCAAAAGGCAATCTCCGGAATCCTTTCAGCAAACACATAAATATATATCTGGTAAAATGCTGAACTTTAGCGCATGGAGATTATACATCTTGTATTCGATAAATCTGATGCGATAGGGAAAAAACTGACTGCTACTGTAGACTTACTTGCTTCGGCGCAGGTAAAGCTTGGGTACAACGTAAAGCTCTGGGAGTTAAGCACCAAGCACAAGGATGAATTTCAGAATCGGCTCTATAAAACGATCCTGTTTCATCTTAAACTATTTCAATGGTCTATTACCAAAGAAATCAACAAGGCCATCAGTGAATTGGGTAAAGACACCATCCTGCACCTGCACGGAGGTTTCATTCCTGTCTTTTTTACCCTGGCCTTTCAGCTTAATAAATACAATATTCCTTTTGTATATACCCTTCACGGAACCTTTAATAAAGAAAACATTGAAGCGTCTGGCCTAAGCAAAAAAGTATATTTCAGGATGTTTGAAAGTGGCCTCATGAATTGGTGCGCTGCACTGCATTTTGAAGGCCCTGGCGAAAAAGCCTTAATAGCAGATCCCTCTATTACCAACCACAGGAAAGTGGTTTATATTCCCAATGGAATCAGCAATGAGAACATCCTTCCCCCGGCAAAATACAATGAGGCAGAAGAGCCCGTACTAGGCTACTTTGGCAAACTGGATATCAAGAACGACGGGTTGGATATTTTACTAAAAGCCTTTGCAGAGTACAAGCAACATTATGCCGGAAAGGGTATTCTCTGGATTGTAGGAGAAGGCAGTGGCAAGAAACAACTCTATGCATTTGCCACTAAAATGGGTATACAAAACAGTGTGTTCTTTAAAGGGCATGTGATCGGACTCCGAAAATTTGAGCTGCTTAATAAAGTGAATGTACTGGTGAAACCCTCCAGGTATGAATACGATACTGCTATCATACTGGAAGCTGCTTCCTCTTCTGTACCCGCCATCGTTTCCAAAGAAACCAATATGGGCGAGTACATCAGCGAATATGATGCGGGTTATGTATTAACGGAAAACACCCCACAACAGTTAAGCAAAGCACTTCACAAGTGGAGTATGGAAATGGAAAGTTATCAATGGGAACAAAAAAGAAGGAATGCGGTTAAGATGATCAATGAAAGATTTCATTGGAGCATTATAGCCAAAGAACATATGAAAGTATATGAGCGAATACTGGCCGAATGGCCAATGCATAAAGCTTAGTCTTTAATAAATCCAAACTTAGCATTGGCATATACTGCCAGATCAGCCCTTTCCTGCAGGCGTTTAAATGATTTGAAGGGGCCGTCGTAAGAGAACATATTTACGATGGAAGCCGGCAACATGCCTCCCGGGTCTACTTCCAGCACATATTCAATTTTCACCTTTCCATCGGGCAAAGGTGTAATGGTCCATTTACCAGCCGAATGCTGAATACGGACCAGATTAGACTTTGCAGGCAAATAGTCGGGTTTGTTTTCTGCAAGAACAGTGATGACCCTCGTTTGCTCCTGCTGAGACATTGTGATCTTAATAATAAAATCGCGGTTCTTTACCGGCCAGGGCATGGCAATCTCTGCATAGTAATAAACAGCATTAGGTGATTCCTGTTTTAAAATACTGCAGGATTTGGTACCATACACCCATTCGGGCGTTCGCATCACGTCTAAAAGAACCGCAGCAACCCTGGTAAGACTTGCTGTAACCACAGTAACTGTTTTAACCGGTTTAAACGCCGAGCTGCCACCAGTTTCCATATACACTTGTACCCCGTCCTGATCCGTTTTCAGTTTCCACTGAGGCTGTGCGGAAGTACTGCTCATTCCAAAAAGAAAGAGAAAACTAAAGAGGGAGAAGCATCTGGCTTGCATAAAATCAGGTTGAGGTATGCGTAAAGATTTTATAAAGTTATGGTATAAGGCTAATTTTAAATTTTCCTGAAATATCCCCAATTTCATATATAGTACTATTTAACCCTCCAATAAAAAATGAAAGGTCTGAATACTGGCAAACCAAAGCTTTTAGGACTTGCTTTATTTGCTTTTGGGCATTTTGAAACTTAGCTCATAATATAATAATCTGCAGTAACACCGGAGACCATTTTTGCTGCTTCCGCTAATTAGCCAACCAAAAGCTTTTTCATCATTGTTAACCGGCAACTTACCCAACTTCATTTTAGAATGATTGACCTTTTTGTGCTTTGTTTCCATGCACTTTAATTTGAACAACAAGATAGGGCACTTGAATAATATAAGGAGATTGCCGAAAATCAAAAGACCCCAACACTTTCGTGTTGGGGTCTTTGTGCCCAGAACTGGATTCGAACCAGCACATCCTTGCGAACGCTGCGACCTGAACACAGTGCGTCTACCAATTTCGCCATCTGGGCATTAGTAATTCAGGGATGCAAATATAAGGTTAAACTACTAACAAACTACATCCTCTTAAATCAGAATTATCCATTCTTCCTAAAACTTCAAAACTTCCATCTTCATAAACCGTTCCAACATCCTGAGTGGCTATAAAAGAACAGCTGTAAATATTGGCCAGATCCACAATCTGCAAAATACCTGATCCGGTCGTAGCAACACTCAGCGGATCATCTTCACTCCTCACATAAACCTTCATCCATGGAGGACAAATATACCTTCCTGCACCTGTAGAAAAGGCCTGGCTTAACAATTCAGTCATTCCATACTCGGCATGAATCCGTTCAACCCCCAACCTTTTTGTTAAAATATCATGCAGGTCTGCCCGCGTTAGCTCCTTACCCCTGCCCTTCATTCCTCCTGTTTCCATCACAACAGTATGTTGCAACTGCTGGGGAAAGGCAGCAGAAAAGTCTAAAAGAGCAAATGTAACCCCCAGCAACAGGGTTTTCTGACCTGCAGCCTCCAACTGTTGAATGGTTTGAGCCAATTCTGCATAATTATAGAGGTAAAATCCGCTGTTGGGATGATTGCTTTCCCGGATCATCCGGTCTGCCATATAAACCAATGAAGAATTAGC
>CALPNW020000209.1 GCA_943325035.2 Sphingobacterium thalpophilum
CAAGTTGAAAACGCGGTGATAAAATTAAGAAGTACCCAGTTTTTGGGTTCATGGTATGGTAGAGCCAGAATTGCAAATGGGCTTACATTTCGCACTGAGTTTGGGCTTAATCAGTTGGGTTCTGATGATTATCTTTATAAACCCGGAATCCTTTATGCCAACTCAAGGGATTATGCGGCAACTCAAATTAGTGTCAGTAGATCTTGGAACTGGACCAATAGTCTGAATTATCAAAAGCAATTCAATGGCAATAATTTTGATATTTTTGTTGCGACTGAGGCACAGAAATCTGTTAGGACAGAAAATACATTACTTGGCGATGGTTTCTTCAATTCTGCAACAAGGTATCCACAGGATGCCGCTAATAAACAGTCTAGTTTTGCTCAAACTTCATTTTCTTTCAATTCTTACATCGGCAGGATTAATTATGATTTCAAAAGCAAGTATTTATTTTCTGCCAGTTTGAGGGCAGACGGTTCTTCACGTTTTGGGCAAAACTATCGTTGGGGTTATTTCCCATCAGGCTCAATTGGATATAATATTAGTAATGAAGCTTACTTTTCCCGTTTGAAGAAGGTTTTTAATTATATGAAATTGAGAGCCAGCTATGGTATTGTTGGAAATGCCGCTATTGGCGATAATGCATATACTACCAATTATAGTACATTAACATACAATGGGAATGTTGGAATTTTCTTGAATACCCTGGGAGATAAGAACCTTCGATGGGAAAAGACCGCTCAATTAGACCTTGGATTCAATTGGGAAATTTTAAATGGCAGAATAAGCGGAGAGATTGATTACTATGATAAAAATACAACTAATTTGTTGTTAGGCTACCCCGTATCGCAATTAACCGGAGTCGGCAGTATTGTCACAAATACAGGAATACTTTCTAATAAAGGTTTTGATATCATGTTAAGTTCAGTAAACATCAAGAAAAAAGATTTTACTTGGAATACAAAACTTACGTTAAACTTTAACAAAAATGAAATGGTTGAGATTCGGCCTGGTCTGGTTGGAGGCATCACCATAACTTCAGGTTTAGCCTCTTCTTCATTGCAAGTTGGAAAACCTGTTGGAATTCAACAGGCAGTTGTTTGGGATGGTGTAAATCGTGATAATGGGCAAGACATGTATCGTGAACAAGCTACTGGAAAGTCATTGACTTACAGTCAACTGATTACACAATATGGTACTTTTAATAATTTCTTTAATGCCAATGCAGTATTTACCGGGAATCCATGGCCTAAATATACTGGTGGTTTAAATAATGGCTTTACGTGGAAAAATTGGGAATTGAACTTTTTGTTTACCTGGTCAGTAGGGCAGGAATTTCTCTTGGGTGATTCAAGGAGATTCGATTACCCATTTGGGTCGAGTAAAATTAATCCAGCGAGAGAGATGATGAATAACAGATGGAGAAATCCCGGTGACATAGCCACTACCTCCCAGGTGATCGTAGAAAATATAAGATTTAATAATTCCACCGAAGACTTATACCGGACAGATTTTCTGCGATTAAAGGACCTGAATATTGGGTACTCATTCAGTAACTCAAAAAATTCATATTTAAAGGGGCTGAGATGTTCACTTAGATTTTCAAACCTTCTTACGTGGACTAAAGCACCTGATTGGTTTTGGGATCCAGAATATTCTGGGGTTAATTTCAATAATAGTAATGCCTTGGTTAACGACAGAGGGATACCCCAAGCCAAGTTTTATACTTTGAGTTTTTCATGGAATTTTTAAAATTATTTTGCATAATTCATAAATTACATATGATGAAAAAAATTATAATAAGTTCATTAATTCTAATGACTTTATTGTCTTGTAAGAAGAGTTTTCTTGAAATTCCGCCTGTAACAGGATTGACAGCCGATAAGCTGGTAGATCTACCTGCCATGAAGGCACTAATTAATGGCGCCTACGGATGGGTGAGGGGTCAGGGTGGAGTAACCTATATGAGTTTTACTCCTATTTATGGTTCTCTTATGGTCAGGGAAGTAGTATCACGAAACAGTACCAACTATCCACAATTTTTTGACCATAAAATAAACAGTGATTTGGGTTTTATGGATAGGGCTTATAAGATATTGAATGAGCTCAACACAGTGGCCGTGAAAGATGTCATGTCTATGCCTGGAACAGATCTCCAAAAGAAAGCTATACTGGGAGATATGAGTTTTATGAGAGCATTGGTTTATTTTGATCTGAACAATTATTATGAACTTCCTTCTACCGGAAATACTGTTCCTCTTTTACAAATACCAGTGACCCCAACCGATAAGGTTACGGTTAGCAGGGCTATTGATGTCAGGAATGCTATAGAAGCAGATATTGAACTAGCGAGAACAAATTTTACCAACAACACATTGGGGGTTTCAAACTATTTGGCTGCCACTGCTTTAGCTGCCCGTATTTATTTTTATCACAAAAAATATGATAAGGCTTATGAGATGGCAAACGAAGTTATTACAAAGGGCGGCTTTATCATCGAATCTAATGTAAAAGCTCCATTTACGCCAGGAGTGCCTTCAAAGGAAAATATTTTTACTTTTAAGTATGTTGCAGGTGATAATGCGTCCACATTTCCGGCATCAGATTTATTTAATAAATTCCGTGCAGTGCAGGCACTAGGTTCGCTTAGTCTGAATCCTGATGGAGCTTTATCAAAACTAATGAATGCTGATCCTAAGGATGCGCGCTGGACTTTTTACAAGGTGGATCCAACCATTACTTATATTAATGGAAAGTACTCTACTGATCAAATGGATGTGGCTCTTGTCAGGCTGCCTGAAATGTATTTAACCAGAGCGGAGTCCAATGTTATGAAAAATAATGCGGTGAGCTCGCAGGATACCGCGGATATAAATAGAATTCGGTTCAGAGCAAATCCAGCCTCGGTGCTAAAATTTATGCCTTCCACATCTGCAATCTTGGACACTCTTTTTAATGATAGGACTAAAGAGCTTGCAGTTGAGAATGGAGACCAGTTTATCAATGTTAAACGACTTAAAAAAGGAATCGTTAAAACGACACAGGAGGGCACAGGGCTAAAATTGTATAGTGAGTATGCTGATTTACTTGTTATGCCATTTCAGGCAACTGAAATTGCTATTTATGGTTTAGTCCGTTGATGGAAATGTAGCAATCGAGATTCAATTACACTCATAGACAATAATAACGGGAGAAAAATGAATTCCTTTTTAACTAAAGAATAAACGGGTAGAAAGGGATTCATTTTTTCTCATTTATAATCTAAAAGGCATACTAAATATTTTGATAAAGGTACTTATGTGTACAAATTTTAATTGCTTTTTTACATTCCTTTTTATCCCTTTGAATCCTGCTCTTAACAATAAACAGCAAGGCATTTGACAAAAGAAAAATGGGTATACAAAACCGGGTATACTGATATAGTTGAGCTCTTAAATCAACTATATCAATTGAGGATTATGAATATTTTTGAGAAAGATAATGCATGTAGTTGCTTATGTTTTGGGAAACCGAAATCAACCGATTTTAGTCGAATTCGGAGAAATCATAGTGGATATCTATGATAATTTAATTAAGGCTAACCATTCAATTTATTAAGGAAATGAAAAAAATTATAATAATAATTATTTGTTCAATTTTACAGACTCCATCAATTACTGCTCAGTCAAACAACGCTATACCTTCAAGCAGTATTCGGGTAGAAATGCTTTTTTCTGAAGGAAAATCCAAGGCCTTGATATTGAGTTTTGATGATGGAACCATAGCAGACAGAAGGCTTGTGAAAATATTGAACGATTACGGATTAAAAGGTACGTTTCATTTAAATTCAAGTAAGCTTGATTCCAAGGGGTATCTTACCAGAGAAGAAGTAAAAAAACTTTTTAATGGTCATGAGGTATCTGTTCATACAGCAAACCATCCCGGCTTGGCCGGTATGTCAAAAATTGACATTGTATACGAAGTGATTGAAGATAGAAAAGAATTGGAAAACCTTGCAGGCACTATAGTGAGAGGTATGGCATACCCTTTCGGTAGTTATGATAATTTTGTGGTTGAAACAATCAGGGGCCTGGGTATTGATTATGCAAGGACTACAAATGATTCTTATAACTTTTCAATACCTGATAATTTTCTTACATGGCAACCGAGTATACACCAATTTGGCAAAACTTATTATAAGGCTAATGATGCTGAAAATGATAAAAAGGAACTTAAGTCCTTTTATCAATTTGTTTCTGATTTTATGAAGGCTGATACATTGGCATTATTAAATGTCTGGGGGCATAGCTGGGAAAATAACGGAGATGGGAATAAATGGAATGAATTGGAAAACTTTTTTAAAATAGTATCTAATAGAAAAGAGATTCAATACACCACGATGATAGATTTGGTTGATTATATCAATGCTTTCAGGAATTTGAAATTTTCAGTTGATAAAAAAATCGTCAGAAACCAGTCTTCGATTGACGTCTATATCAGAATTAACAAACAGTCCTATAAAATCCCAGCTGGATCAGAAATAAAAATCTAAATCATAACCCGTAGGATGATGTTAAAAAAATCAAAATAAAAGAGGTGA
>CALPNW020000210.1 GCA_943325035.2 Sphingobacterium thalpophilum
ATCCTCCGAATTAATAGGGTTCTTCTTGTATTTATTTTTAATATGTTCAAAAATTTTGTTGAGGTCTACACCACTGGTGAGTTCAATTTTATTCTTGCTGATAATATAATCGGGATAGGAGTTTCTGAGCTGTTTAATACTTTTGTTCTGTTTGGCCAGGTGTGTTAAGAACAGGGCAATACCAATGAGTGCATCGCGTCCATAATGAAGATCAGGAACAATGATACCACCGTTCCCTTCGCCACCAATAACCGCATTCACTTCCTTCATTTTGGTAACCACATTCACTTCACCCACTGCGCTTGCAAAGTATTCGCCACCATGTTTAATGGTAACGTCTTTGAGGGCACGGGTACTGCTCATATTGCTGACAGTATTTCCTTTTCTGTTCTGCAATATGTAATCGGCAACTGCTACAAGGGTATATTCTTCACCAAAAAGGCTGCCGTCTTCGCATACAAAACAAAGGCGATCCACATCCGGGTCAACCGCAATACCTAAATGGGCTTTCTGTTTGTTCACTTCGTTGCAAAGCTCACGCAGATTTTCGGGTAATGGTTCCGGGTTATGGGCAAACTGACCGTTTACTGTTTCGTTTAAAACAGTGAAATCGTTAACACCAAGGGCTTTCAGCAAAGCTGGAACTGCTATGGCGCCGGTACTGTTAATGGCGTCAATAACAATTTTAAAATTGGCACTCTTAATGGCAGCTACGTCTACCAGTGGATAGTTTACAACTGCATCAATATGTTTGCCGAGCAAGGTATCGTCTTGAGTGTACTGGCCCAGTTGGTCTACCGGTACAAAATCAAAATCTTCTCTGGCTGCAATATCCAGCAACAAGGCACCGTCGACCCCACTGATGAATTCTCCTTTATGGTTGAGTAATTTAAGGGCGTTCCATTCTTTAGGGTTATGGCTTGCAGTAAGAATAATACCACCAGCAGCTTCTTCAAAAATCACTGCCATTTCTACGGTAGGGGTGGTGCTTAAACCAAGATCAATAACGTCTATACCTAAAGCGGCCAGCGTATGAACAACCAGGCCCTGAACCATGGCTCCACTGATTCTGCCATCTCTGCCAATGACTACTTTTTTATTGTGGTGTGGCTGTTGTTTAAGCCAGGTGCCATAAGCGGCAGTAAATCTTACAATGTCTATGGGGCTAAGGGTATCCCCTGGTTTTCCGCCAATTGTTCCTCTGATTCCTGAAATACTCTTAATTAATGCCATAGTTAAAGTTTAATTGGGGGGATGCAAATATAATTCAAATTTTTTGTTCGCCCTTACTCAAGTACATTCGTAGTTCAAACATCAAATATGGGTGACAAAGCATGGTATAAAGACTGGTTCAATTCTCCTTATTATCATTTGTTGTACCAACACCGGGATGAGGAAGAGGCGAATCAGTTCATTAAAAACCTACTGGACTATCTGAAACCAGCCAAAGGTAGCCTGATGCTGGATGTAGCCTGTGGCAAGGGACGACACAGTATCGCTATGTCCGAAATGGGCTATGATGTTACCGGAATAGACTTGTCTGAGGATTCCATTACTGCTGCCAGATTGCAGGAAAACGATCATTTGCATTTTTACCAGCACGATATGAGGTTGCCATTTTGGGTAACTTATTTTCAATACGCTTTCAATTTTTTTACCAGCTTTGGTTATTTTAATACCAGAAGGGAGCATGATAATGCCATACGTACCATTGCCCAGAGTTTACGGCACAATGGATTGTTTGTAATAGATTACCTGAACGTGCATTATACCGAGCAGCACGAAGAGAAAACCTTTACCACCACCATCGAAGATGTCACTTTCCATATTACCAAGTGGCAGGACGAATACCATTTCTTTAAACAGATTCAGATCACCGATAAAGAAAATGCCAGCCCAAGACATTTATACACCGAAAAAGTAGCCAAGTTTTCATTGGGAGACTTTAACGATATGCTTAGTTACCAGGGTATGCAGATAGAGGAAGTATTTGGTGATTACCAGCTAGGGCCCTATGACCTGAAGAAATCCCCCAGACTCATTATTCTGGCAAGAAAGAAATAGTAACCTCCCCAAATATACTTGCCTTTCATTCGTATTAATTTCAATAATGAGGAAAATAGTAATATTCTTTATATGTACATTTTCAATTTTGATTGTTTCCGGACAATCTGAAAAGCCATTTGTGCTGGGTGTGATAGCTGAAATTCAATCTAAAGAATTAGCTGAAAAAAGGGTATTGAATATTTATCTTCCAGAGGGGTATACTATAAAAGATACCACAAGATATCCGGTAATTTATTTGCTGGATGGGTCGGCCGATGAGGATTTTATTCACATCGCAGGGCTTGTTCAGTTTAATAGTTTTGAATGGGTTAACCAGGTGCCCAGATCTATTGTTGTAGGTATTGCCTCAGTCAACAGAAGAAGAGATTTTACCTTTCCTACTACTGTACAGAAAGAGCTGAAAGATTACCCGGCTTCAGGACATTCCGATCAGTTTATTGCTTTTATTGAGCATGAATTACAGCCTTTTATAGAAACAAAATACAAGACAACTTCGGCCAGAACAATCATCGGGCAATCTTTAGGAGGACTTTTAGCAACTGAAATTTTATTGAAAAAGCCAACACTTTTCAATAAATATATTATTGTAAGCCCGAGTTTGTGGTGGAACAATGGTTCAATATTTACCGATCATTCAGTTTTACTGCAAAATAAGTTTTCTCAGCAAACGGATATTTATATTGGTGTTGGAAAAGAAGGGAGAACACCTACTGAAATTCCAAGAGTAATGGAGGCCGATGCAAAATTATTGGCAGATAAGCTGAAAGCCTCAAAAAGTAAACAAGTGAAAGTTTTTTTCGACTATTTGCCTCAGGAAAACCATGCAACAATATTACACCAGGCAGTTTCTAATTCTTTCAGGTTTTTATATCCGATAGCTGCCAGAGAAAAAAACTAAGATCATTCAATCTGAAAATTGGTTACCCCATACTAAAGCCCAGAAAATGAGTCAGCGTTTCCGGCAGCTTTGGTAATTTCTTCCGTTCAATGAGGTAAGTAGATAAGCCCGATAAATCACGGTATACATAATGCTTGTTCAGCGCACCTTCCAGATAACCGGCTCCGGACGTATTTCCCGTTCCTACACGCATGCCAATCATTCTTCTTACCATAATCAGGTGCTTGTGCCTCCAGTTGCTCATGAGGTGGTCTATTTCTATTAAAGAGTCCAGCAGCTGGTAGGAGGTTTGAAATACCGGAAAATCTCTGTACAGCATAATGAACAATGCTGCGCGCATGGCCTTTGTACTGAAACTGCTTTTTAATTGTATTAGCTGTTCTGGCGTGGAATCTGCTGCTGCAATATCAAAAAACACATAATCAAAATCAGCTAGTTTGGATTTCTCTCTTTCAGTTAATCCGTTTTCGTAAATAGTGCTGTACTGTTTCCAGAAAGGATGTTCCTGAGATGAAACATTGCTTTCGTTGTTCCAGTATTCTGCATCAAAAAAAGGCATCCTTTCCAGCCAGTCATTGATCAGTTGCTGAAGGTTCCGGGATTCTTCGGTTTGGTTAATGTCTTTATAATCGGGCTGTGTAAAACCGCCTTCACCCGTTCTTTTATAATAATCTTTCTGGTGCCGCTGGTCTAGCTGCAATCCCAGTTTGGCTTCTATCAGTCTGAACTGCTTGCTCTGAAATCCTGAAGAAGGGGTCAGCAGGTTACGGAATGCCAGAAAATCCATAGGGGTCATGGTATCCAATACATTTACCTGCTGATTCAGTAATTCCATGATTTTAATGACCCTGCTTAGCCGGTGGCGCACCAGATTCAGGTCTTCCGAATTATCGTTAATGGTATCCTTGTTAAAAATACCCATGGCATAGTCCAGTTCAAACAGGATCTGTTTAAACCACAGTTCATATGCCTGGTGAATTACAATAAAGAGCATTTCATCATGAGCAGGCTCATTTCCTTCTTCAAAACTTACCGGATACTGGCTATCGAGTATTTTTTCTAATTGAAGGTAACTGCCATAATACATGGGTGCTTTTTCCATAATAATCGTTATCGGGCAAATATAGGATGAAGGGTATGGGGAACTTAATAATTAGTGATAATTTTAAAAATCAATTCAATAATAAGAAGTAGCTGTTTTACAGCCAAAAATGGTCAATATGCGTAAAAAATTAACTTTTGGGGAAGAGGTAGCAGGATATTCCATCCCGGTTTTAAATGAACGGGAAATCAGGGCGGCAGCGGGTATCCTTTTTTTAGGAACCTTTATTTCCTTTATGCTGATCATTTTCAAAGGTAATTTTGTTCCGGTTAAATATGTGGTCACTTTGTTCTTTGCCGATTTTCTGGTTCGGGTGGCGGTAAGCCCTACCTATTCGCCTTCACTGATTATTGGCCGTTTAATTGTTAATAACCAAAACCCGGAATATGTGGGAGCCAAACAAAAGAAATTTTCCTGGATCATTGGTTTAGTGCTCTCTGCTACCATGTTTATACTGATGGTGATCGTTAATTCTTACAGCTTTATAACCGGGCTTGTTTGTTTAGTA
>CALPNW020000211.1 GCA_943325035.2 Sphingobacterium thalpophilum
AAAATCGATATATTAATTACTGAGCTTTCTCCTGAAGACGAAAAGCTTACAGCTTATGCCGATAAGGGGATTCTGGTACTCTGATTTTCAATGGATTTCCTGCTTAGCGTATTTGTTACACATTAAAACTTGCATGTTTTTGCAATTTATTGCTGTATTTATTTCGTTATTTAACATTTGTTAATTTATATTTAACTTTTATTTTAAAGTATATTCCTGTACAGTTCATTTTTTGCAGCTTTTTGCAATAAGTTGCTGTCTTAAGAATCAAACCATCTAATTATGAGAAAAGTGTCTTGCTTGATGAAGGTAGTAGTTATGCTGCTACTGGTTTTCTCGCTGCCTTCCTATGGGCAAAGTCAAACGGTATCCGGAACTGTTCAGGATGCCGACAAAAAAACACCTTTAGCGGGTGTTAGCATTAAAGTTCTTGGAACTACCTCCACTGTTCAATCTAAAGAAGATGGAACTTTTACCATTAAAGCGAGTAAAGGTCAAACTTTGCTGATCAGCTCTATTGGTTTTGAAGCCCAGCGCTTTGCGATCAGAGATGGTAAAATTGCCATATCCCTGAAAAGTTCTGTTACAGAACTGGATGAAGTGGTAGTAGCGATGGATATTAAAAGAAAATCCCGTGACCTGGGTTATTCTACTCAGGTGGTAAAGGGTGATGATCTTAAAGAAACGCAACGTGAAAGTTTTATTGGTGGTTTGCAGGGTAGAATTGCCGGAGCAACAATCACTTCAACCTCAGGTGTGCCGGGTGCATCATCTACCATTGTACTCCGTGGTTTCAATTCCCTGTCTTTAGATAACCAGCCTTTGTTTGTAATTGATGGTGTGGTAAGAGATAACTCTACCGTGGATGCTGCTGCATCAGTTCCTGCTGCTGCAGGACAAAATAACACATCAAATGACTTTACCAATAGAATTGCAGACGTTAACCCGAATGATATTGAGTCGGTAACTGTTTTGAAAGGACCTGAAGCTACCGTACTATATGGTAGTGCTGCCAGTAATGGTGCCATTGTAATCACTACCAAAAGAGCCAAATTAACAGATGGTAAACGATTCAATGTGAATTACGATAACAGTATTCGTTTTCAGTCTTTACAGAACCTTCCTTCTGTTTTCAACGGATTTCAGACAGGTACCAATGGGGTAGCTTCTACCGGTACTTTCTCTTCTTTTGGTCCGGCAATGCCTGCGGATACAAAAACATATGATAATGTAGGTAATTTCTTCAGAACCGCATTTGGTATGACGCATAACCTGAGTGTTGAATTTGGAAAGCCCAATTCCAGCTACCGGATCAGTGGAGCTTATTACGACCAGAGCGGTGTTGTACCTAATACCCGTTTACAGAGAGCGAACTTCAGAATCACCAATAATACCAAAATAGGCAAGTACCTGGATATTTCCCCATCCATTGCTTACAGTAACAGTGTAAATGATAAAGCATTGAAAGGTGCCAACGGTTATTTGCTGAACCTGTTCTTATGGCCTTCAACTGATAATGGAGCTGATTATTTACTGAGAAATGGTCACAAAAGATACCTGGCTAACCCGTTGGCCAATAACCCTGCTGATGATGCGGGTTTAGGTACTGTTTCTGAAACAGACAATCCGTTTTTTGCAGTAAACAGAAATGAGTCGAGAGATAAAACCAATAACTACGAAGCCAATCTGGCTATTAACTATAACCCTTACAAGTGGTTAACAGTTGCGGGTAGATTTGGTTACAATGCATACAATATAGAAGGTTTCCAGTATACGGATCCTGAATCTTCCAGATTGCCTATGGCCAATAAAGGATCATTGGATAATTTATGGACAAAAGCATCTACTTATAACCATACTATTACTGCTACAGTTAAAAAAGCATTCGGTGATT
This sequence comes from Sphingobacterium thalpophilum, assembly GCA_943325035.2. Classification (GTDB taxonomy): domain Bacteria; phylum Bacteroidota; class Bacteroidia; order Chitinophagales; family Chitinophagaceae; genus Sediminibacterium. Next base: position 1,895 of record CALPNW020000211.1, read on the forward strand.
TCAATACCCGCTTTACAGCAGGTACAAGATGGAGCCAGAGCAAAATTGAAAGTTATGGTATTTCAGGAACACTGGATAGTACCAGAAGTTTCGACAGCAGCAGCACAGGTGCTAACACCCGTACCCGTTTAAGCCGTGCAACGCTGGCTGGTTCAGACCAGTGGAATCAAAGAGATGCTATGCAGATTGCAGGATTCGGTGAAGCAACTGTAAGCTATAAAAACCTGATCTTCTTAACAGGATCTATTGCTTTTGAATCATCTTCTATTTTACCTGCTGCTAACAGAAATTACAGTTACCCGGGTGGTAGTTTAAGTATTATCATGAGTGATATCTTCCCTAAATTAAAGGGTGGTGTATTAAGTTACTGGAAACTGAGAAGCTCATTGGCTTCCACTGCAAGGCTTCCATCGCCTTATGCCAACCAATCGAACTTTTTACCTACTGTTACCAGTGTTGCACCGGGAATTGTTCCTTTACAATATGCATTTACCAATGCAAACCCTAACCTGAAACCGGAAAAACAAAATACCTATGAAATTGGTACAGAATTAAGATTCTGGAACGATCGGATTACAGTTGATGCGGCTTATTACAATACCAAAGCGATCGATCAGATTGCCCAGGGATTCCGTGCCAGTTATGGTACTGGATTTGTGTTAAATACTGCCAACAACTCCAGCGTTCAGAATGAAGGTTTAGAAGTTTCATTAGGCATTAAAGCAATCCGTAAAAAAGATTTTGACTGGACCATCCAGTTCAACTTTAACCATATGTGGAATCAGGTATTGGCCATCCCTGCATCAATTGATGTTTCAGGTGGTGATTACTACGATGCATCTACCTGGTTGTATAATAATGCAAGAGGTGGTTTGAGACCCGGATATTCTACCGGTACAATTACCAGCTTCGGTTACAAGCGTCAGGATCTTACACCTACAGGTGCCAATGGGGTAACTGCTAACAATGGTGCTGTTTTGGTTTCTGCTTTAACCGGCCTTCCATTACAGGATAATATTTGGAGAGTAAGAGGAGACAGAACGGTGTGGTTAACTTTAGGTACAGTGAACAGATTCAGGTACAAGAACTGGAACCTGAGTTTCTTATGGGATCTGCGTGTTGGTGGAGATATTTTCAATGGTACCAATATGTACCTGACTACATTGGGTAAATCTGCAAAAACTGCGGATCGTCTTACTCCAAGAGTAATTACCTCAGTAGTTCAGAACGGTCTGGAAAATACTGCTACTCCAACGGTGAACAATGTATACGTTACTCCTTATTACAATAACACCTATTACGGTTCTATTTCTATGCCTGAAGAAGATTACATGGAAAAAGGAATCAATTCATTCCGCCTGAGAGATATCTCATTGGGTTATACCATGCCAACTGCTTTATTGAATAATAAGTTTAAAGGAATCAAGTCTATGAGTTTCTTCATAACCTGTAATGATCTGGTATTGTTTACCAATTATTCAGGAGCTGATCCTTCAGCAAATGGTGGTAACGCTTCTTTAAGAGGTGTTGGCGCAGTAGGTTTTGACTATGGTAATATTGCTGCACCGCTTAGTTTTAACGGAGGTATCAGATTGGGTCTTTAATTGAATTAAACAATAACATTATTATGAAAAATAAATCCTTTATAACTTTTTCGCTTAAAACGATGGTTTTTGCCATTGGTTTTATGACGATTCAAGCTTGTTCGAAGAAGTTGGATAGCGTTTACCTGAACCCCAATAACCCGGTTGAGGTAGATATTGAAGCCATACTTCCAAATGTAACCAATCAAATGACCTCTACAGCAGCACCCCCAACCGGTGGTGCTGGCGGATCATATGGTGCAGCAGCAGAAGCTGTTTTAATGGCCAGGTATATTCAATACTGGGGCGATGTTGCTACCAATAATACCTATGACCAGATGGGTGGGGTATTTGGTACAACCGGATCTGCCGATAATACCGGTTTGGTGTGGGCGATGCATTATTATGGAATAGGCGCTAATGCTCAATACATTATTTCCCGCGGACGTGTTCAGGAAAAATGGGATTATGTGGGTGTAGCCCAGGCAATCTTTGCATTCAGCTGGCTGACCTTAACAGAAGAATATGGTGAGGTAATTATGAAACAGGCTTTTGATCAGAGCCGGTCTCAGTTTGACTATGATTCTCAGGCTGCTGTATATGATTCAGTTCGTCAGATGTGCGACAGTGCTATCATGTACCTGAACAGAACAGATGGAAAAGCCAGTGCGGCCAATCTGGCAAAAGGTGATACTTATTTTTATGGCGGAGATGTAAACAAATGGAAAAAATTTGCTTATGCCATCAAAGCAAGAACCTATGCACACTTAAGCAATAAAGCCATTTACACCACCAATAAATATGCAGATTCTGTCATTAAATATTGTGACCTTTCTATCAATACCAATGCGGACAATGCTACACAGAAATGGATGGGTGGAAACTTCAGTGGTACCAATAACTATTACGGCCCTTATAGAGGTAATATTGGTTCGCTGAGACAAACTGCATTTATTGCGGACTTATTAACCGGAACATCTGCCACTTCACCTTTTACCGGTGTCTTTGACCCAAGA
>CALPNW020000212.1 GCA_943325035.2 Sphingobacterium thalpophilum
AGCAGCAATCACTACCCCTTTACCAGCCGCAAGTCCGTCGGCCTTCAAAACCACGGGCAGGCTGTGCTGCCGGATATAATCCAGTCCTTCCTCAAAATTCTCTGCGGTAAACTCTGCGTAAGCAGCTGTGGGAATATGGTGTCTTTGCATGAATTTTTTACTGAAGGCCTTGCTGCCTTCGAGCTGTGCGGCTTCTGCAGAAGGCCCCACCACAATTACCTGCTGTAAAGCAGGGTCTGCCTGAAAAAAATCATAAATGCCTTTTACCAGTGGTTCTTCCGGACCTACTACCAGCATATTGATGGACTGTTCTATACAAATATCCCTGATCGCATTAAAATCGGTCACAGATACGGGTAGATTGGTGCCAAAGGCTTCGGTGCCCGCGTTTCCGGGCGCAATGAACAACCGGTCGCAATGGTGACTTTGTACCATTTTCCATGCTAAAGCGTGTTCCCGGCCGCCGTTGCCTAAAAGAAGAATATTCATAAGATTCAAATTGGTTGCGAAAATAACCTATGCTTCTCACTTTTATCACTATTTTGAGCCAATAACGAAAATGATTGCTATGAGTGATAAAACGGTTTCTGCTTCGCATCCGAAAGGACTGTATGTTTTGTTCGCTACAGAAATGTGGGAGCGGTTCAATTATTACGGAATGAGGGCTATTCTGATACTGTTCATGACCAAGGCCCTGATGTTTGATAAAGTATTTGCCTCTAATTTATACGGAAGTTATACTGGTCTTATTTACCTCACTCCATTGCTGGGAGGATATATTGCCGACAGGTACTGGGGGAACAAACGATCCATTCTGGCCGGAGGCATTTTAATGGCCATCGGGGAGTTTATTCTCTTTTTCTGCGGATCGGTATACAGCAGCAATCCCGAACTTTCTTCTATTCTGTTCTTTTCCGGACTGGGATTTATGATTGCAGGCAATGGCTTTTTCAAGCCCAATATTTCCTCTCTGGTAGGTCAGTTGTATAAAAAAGGAGACAAGCGGATAGATTCTGCCTATACCATATTTTATATGGGAATCAATGTGGGAGGGGCAATCGGCCCCTTTGTCTGTGGCCTTTTGGGTGATACCGGTAATCCGGCAGATTTTAAGTGGGCTTTTCTGGCAGGTGGTATTGGTATGCTGATCAGTGTGATCACGCTGCAGTTATTGCATAATAAATATGTATTGGATCCGGAAGGGAAAACCCTGGGATTAACGCCTGCAAATGTTTCAAAAAAACTATACCAGCCAATAGCCATGATCATTGGGTTACTGTTATTGTCTGTTGTTACGATCGGATTGATTTATGTGGATGCTAAAATTTTCAGCTATTTATTTTATTTACTGATTGCCTGTATTCTTTTCATTGCCTACATTGTTTTTTCCGATACCAGTTTAACGGGTATTGAGAAGAAAAGGATCGGGGTGATTTTTGTGGTATCCTTTTTTGTAATATTTTTCTGGAGCGCGTTTGAACAAGCCGGTGCATCACTTACCTTTTTTGCCGAAGAACAAACTCAGAGAGATCTTGGGTTTTACCTGGTACCAGCAAGTTTTTTTCAATCGCTCAATTCCCTTTTTGTAGTGACCCTTGCTCCGGTGTTTGCCTGGCTCTGGGTAAAAATGGGTAAGCGTGAACCGGCATCTCCAATGAAAATGGCCATGGGACTGTTTTTGCTGGCCCTGGGTTATCTGTGGATTGCATTTGGGGTGAAAGATGTTCAACCGGGTGTTAAAGTAAGCATGATCTGGTTGACCGGTATGTATGCCATGCATACCTGCGGTGAATTGTGTTTATCGCCGATCGGATTATCGCTGGTGAACAAATTGGCGCCGGTGAAATTTGCCTCTTTATTAATGGCAGTATGGTTTACTGCCAATGCCTTCGCCAATAAGCTTGCAGGTGTATTGAGTGCCTTGTATCCGGATGGAAAAACAACCTATGTGGCGGGTATCGCCATTACCAACCTCTATGATTTTTTTATGATGTTTGTAGTGATGGCCGGGGTAGCTTCTTTAATTCTTTTTTTACTGGCTTCCAAGCTTAAAAAAATGATGGAATAGTATTCGCCGAACAACTATAATTAAACCATATGTCTGATCAAAAAAAAGTCTTCAAACCTTTTGTAGCAGCGGATAGCAAAATGGCAGAGCTAACCGTTAAGTCTATTCTGCTGGGAAGTTTATTCGGAGTGATTTTTGGGGCAGCCACCGTTTATCTTGCCTTAAAAGCAGGGTTAACTGTTTCTGCATCCATTCCAATAGCGGTGATCGCTATTACATTGGGAAGACGGTTTTTTAAGACCACAATTTTAGAAAACAATATTATTCAAACAACCGGTTCTGCAGGGGAGAGTATAGCAGCCGGTGTGGCATTTACCCTGCCGGGTTTTTTGTTTTTGTCTTCACCCGACAGTGCGGAGTATTTCAATTACCTCACCATACTAATTCTGGCCATTGTGGGCGGATTACTTGGAACGCTGCTGATGGTTCCACTCAGAAAAGCATTGATTGTAAATGAACATGACAATCTTCCTTATCCGGAGGGAACGGCTTGTGGCGATGTGTTAAAAGCAGGAGAAAAAGGCGGCGATTTCGCCAAAACTGCTTTCTGGGGCCTGGGTGTTGCATTTGGGTATGCGTTATTGCAAAAAGTGTTGCACGTGATTGCGGAAACTCCCTTCTATGCAACCAGGCAGGTCAATAAATTTTTTCCTTCTGCCAAAGTAAGCGGCGAGATCACTCCGGAATACTTGGGTGTGGGTTATATTATTGGTCCGAAAATAGGCGGGGTACTGGTAGCGGGTGGTGTGCTGAGCTGGCTGGTATTTATTCCTTTACTGTCTTCATTGGTTCCTGCAGATGTAATAGCCACACAACTTATTAAGCTGGGCTATCTTACGGACATCACCAAAGCAGGAGGCAAGGGCGGATGGGATCCGGTTACCCACCAGTTTGCGGATTATTCCTCTGCTATCTATTATGCCTTCATCCGGCAGATAGGTGCAGGTACTGTTGCAGCGGGTGGTATTATCACTTTACTTAAAACAATACCTACCATTGTTAAATCTGTAAAGGGAAGTATTGCTTCTTTAAAAAGTGAAGGGGGAGAAAATGCAGGAGGTGTTTTAAGAACAGAAAAAGACCTTAGTTTAAAAGTGGTGGGTTTTGGAACATTGGGACTGGTGGCATTGATTACTCTTTTGCCGCAGGTGCCCGGAGACAGTGTGATGCAAAAGTTACTGATTGGTGTTTTGGTAGTGATTTTTGGTGCATTGTTCGTTACGGTTTCTTCACGCATTGTTGGACTGATCGGATCTTCCAATAACCCGATTAGTGGTATGACCATTGCAACGGTAATGGGAACCAGTCTGATCTTTTTAAGTGTGGGCTGGACCGGGCAATCCTATGAGCCACTGGTGCTGGTTGTAGGAGGAATGATTTGTATTGCTGCTGCAAATGCAGGGGCAACATCTCAGGATCTGAAGAGTGGTTATATAGTAGGCGCAACCCCGCGTAATCAGCAGATTGCCTTGTTTGTAGGTGCCATTGTTTCTTCTATCGTAATAGGACTTACCGTTAAATTTTTAGATAAACCCAGTTCAGAAATGCTGAGCCAGGGAATTCATCATGCAATCGGAACAGAAAAATATCCTGCTCCGCAGGCCACACTAATGGCAACGCTGATCAAAGGGATTCTTTCTCAAAACCTAGACTGGCAGTATGTATTTGCGGGCGTATTTCTGGCAATTACCATGGAACTCTGCGGTATTAAATCGCTGAGCTTTGCAGTGGGTGCTTATTTGCCCCTGGCTACCACATTGCCCATCTTTATTGGTGGAGCCATCCGGGGAATAGTAGAGGCTAAACAGAAAAAAGAGAATACCGGCATTGCTGCTGAAGAAGAAGAGCTGGGCAAGGGCAATTTATTTGCCACAGGCCTGGTTGCGGGAGGAGCAGTAGCAGGGGTGATCATTGCATTTATAGCGGGGTCTGAAGGCGGGGAGAAATTACTCAGTACCATCAGTGCCGAAGAAGGATTGGTTCATGCTTTGTCTCAGGGAGGTTATTTTATGCTGGGAACGGCCATGTTTGCCGCAATGGGTATGATCCTGTACAAAGTGGCGCTTAAAAAATAAACAGTATGTATCGTTAATAGTGGAGTCCGGGAGTTGTTCCCGGACTTTTTTTATGTACTTTTTACAGGGTCATTAAACCATTGGGTCTGGAAACCATCTTATTATAAATAGAGTATCATGCGAAAATTCCGTTTTGGACGATTCATTGCTGTTTGTTTTTTACTGATCACCCTTTCTGCATTTTTACCGGTACCATCCGCTAATTCTCCGAGGATCAGTTTGCCCTATGCTAAAGCAGGGCTGAACAAAGAGCAGGCAGCTGCGCATTTACTCAACAGATTTAGTTTTGGTGCAACTCCGGGAGCGATTGATGTGGTGGTTTCGATGGGGCTGGAAAAATGGTTG
>CALPNW020000213.1 GCA_943325035.2 Sphingobacterium thalpophilum
CCAGCGGATTGATGTTCCCCTTCCAGTCCATCATACCTCTCTTCCACAGATCCCAGCGGGGTATATAAATACTTTTATCCCAGCCCATCCATCCCTGGTACTGGGCATTGTGAATGGTTACTACCGTTGGTATACCTGCCAGAAACTGATAATCATAACAAAACTGCATCATGAAAGGAATAAGGGCCGTATGGTGATCATGACAATGAACCACATCCGGACGGTGCTCCCAGTTGCTGATCCAGTTTACCACTGCAATCTGAAAAGCGGTAAACCTCTCTGCATCATCGTCGTAGCCATATATCTTTTGACGGTCCAGCAACCCGTTAATGTCTACCAGATACAGGTCAAAGCCCAGTTTATTGGTTCTTGCCTTAATAACAGTAAAGTCAAAATGCCAGTGCCCGAGGTTGGCCGTTCCCTTAAAATCCACGTCCCACTGATTATCGTACAGGAACTTTGTTCTATACATTGGCATTACTACTTTGGCAATATCACCTGCCTTACACTGGTATTTTGGCAATGCACCCACCACATCTCCCAATCCACCTGCCTTTGCCACCGGATAACATTCGGCACTCACATGAATAATCTCCATTAACTCCATTTTGATGTAACTGTTTCAAGTTACTTATTAAAATGATTCAATCAAATTACAGATTAAATTTTTCCTTCCTTAAATTCTTATTACTTTAGAGCATCTTATAAATAATTTTAACAATCGTCATGAGCCAACCTACCAAATGGTCACAATTCGGAACGCTGATTACTGTATTCTTTTTCTGGGGCTTTGTTGCCGCAAGTAATGATATACTTATCCCGGTATTTAAAAAAGCCTTTGACCTGTCTCAGGCAGAAAGCCAGCTGGTAGCAGTAGCATTTTATGTTGCCTATACAGTAGGCTCCCTGATTTATTTTGGTGTTTCAAAATTAATCGGAGGCGATCTGCTCAATAAAATTGGCTATAAAAATGGCATTGCACTTGGTCTGATCATTTCGGCCATTGGTACTTTATTATTTTATCCTGCTGCAAACAATGCATCATTTACTTTAATGATCACCGGTTTGTTCATTGTAGGTCTTGGTTTCTCCCTTCAGCAGATCGCAGCCAATCCATTGGCGATTGTAATCGGAGACCCGAAATCAGGCTCTCAGCGATTGAACATGGCCGGCGGTATCAATAATTTTGGAACAACCATCGGGCCATTACTGGTGAGCTTTGCTATTTTCGGAAGCGTTGGCAGTGGTGGAACTGAAGCAAGTATTGAAAGTGTAAAAATACCTTACCTCATACTGGGTGTTGCATTTTTGCTGGTGGCAGTATTCTTTAAATTCTCCTCTATCCCCAATAAAATCGATCTGGAAACTGTTGCCACGGAAGAAGCTGATAGTGCAGACAAAGTGTTACACCGTCCCTCTGCATTCAGTTACCCTCAACTGATTCTGGGTATGATCGGTATTTTTGTGTATGTAGGTGTTGAAGTATCTACTGCCAGTAATTTACCGGAGTACATGAAGCAGTACATGAACGTTGGTACATCTAATATTGCCCCCTACGTTTCATTATACTGGGCCAGTTTAATGATGGGAAGATGGACCGGTGCTGTAGGTGCATTTGATGTAAGCATGGGTGCAAAAAAGATCCTCAATTTCCTGATGCCCTATCTGGCATTTTCGGTGTTCCTGATTGTTAACGCCATCGCACAGAACGACATCAGTTCTTTTTATGTATATGGTTTGGTTATTATTGTGATGATTGCCGGAGATATCATGAGTAAGGGAAACCCTGCAAGAATGCTGCTCATATTTTCTTCACTGGGCATCACTGCCCTGGTAATAGGAATGCTTACAAGCGGTATGGTTAGTGTATTTGCTTTCATCAGTGTTGGTTTATTCTGCAGCACTTTATGGCCTTGTATTTTTACACTGGGTATTGCCGGACTTGGAAAACATACCAACCAGGGAAGCAGCCTGCTCATTATGATGATCATGGGTGGTGGTATCATCAGCTATTTACAGGGTGTATTGGCTGCCGACAATCTTCTGGGAATACAGAACAGCTATATTGTTGGCGTTGCTTGTTTTGCTTACCTCGCATTTTATGCAGTTAAGTCCAGATCAATCTTAAAATCTCAGGGAATTGATTATGATGTTAAAACAAGCGGAGCTCATTAATTGCTGGCAAGCAGGCTATTGAAAGTCTATAACAACCTTATTAATCTGATGTGTGATGAGTATAAAAAAAGAAACTCCGGCCAATAAAGCAATGGAACCACTTGCCATTGGTATTGATATCGGTGGAACCGGAACCAAGTATGGTATTGTAGACAGAGTAGGCAATTTATTGTTCTCCGGAGAAATGAGCACAAAGGAACATCTTACTGTAGAACCCTTTATTGAAGCACTCTACGAAAATATTGCCCCATTAATAGAACAGGCTGGTGGCGTTGGAAGAATTAAAGGGATCGGCATTGGTGCCCCCAACGGAAATTTTTATAAGAATACTATTGAATATGCTGCCAACCTTCCCTGGAAAGGAATTATTCCTTTCGGAAAAATGGCAGAAGATAAATTTAACCTGCCTGTTGTGTTAACCAATGACGCTAACGCTGCTGCCATTGGTGAAATGATGTATGGTGCCGCACAAGGCATGAACGATTTTATCATGATCACACTTGGAACAGGGGTTGGAAGCGGTATTGTTGCCAATGGCAAACTCATATACGGGCATGATGGATTTGCCGGAGAACTCGGGCATACCATCATTATTCCGGATGGCCGTTTGCATGAAGGAACCGGAAAAAGAGGTTCTCTGGAAAGCTATGCTTCTGCAACCGGCGTTCGTTTGAATGCACTTGATTTTCTGGAAAAGTCTACTGCTCCCAGCTTATTGAGGGCTATTCCCAAAGAAAAGATCGATTCCAAACAGGTGCATATTGCGGCCATGGAGGGTGATGAACTGGCTAAAGAAATTTTTGATTATACCGGAAAAATTCTGGGAATGGCACTGGCCAATTTTGTCATGTTTTCCAATCCTGAAGCCATTATTCTTTTTGGCGGACTCACCAAGGCCGGAGAATTCATTTTAAAGCCAACCAGAGACTATATGGAAGCCAACCTGATTCAGGTGTTCCAGCACAAGGTAAAGATCCTGGTTAGCCATTTAAAAGAATCTGATGCGGCTATACTCGGTGCTTCTGCACTGGTATGGGAAATGAAATAGGTATTTTGAGATGCTAGTTTTTTCTGCTCCGGATCATAAACACGGCTGGCACCGGTCGTTGCCCTTCTTTATCACTGGGGGTAATGGTTTGCTTTCCGTTGATCAGCAAACAACTGCTTCCGCCTCCGTCTAAATTCAGCGCCTCCTGGCAACCCAGTGCAACAAATATTTCTGCCAGTTGCTTTAGATTGGCTCCTTCTGCCTTACCGGGAAACCTTCCCTCTACTGCCAGTATAATCAATTGCCCGTCATTGGTATAACCCATTGCTGTTCTGGGATGTTTATCCATCAGTGCTTTACCGGAAAATTTCATTTCCTCGTTATTGGTGATCTTAACCACTCCATTTTGCACCAGCACCGGACCACCGCCTACTGCAGTTTGCATTTTCCACTTTTTTAGCGAAAGAGGCACACTGAACTGAGATGGTTTTAAGGTTGGAATTGAATCTTTGAAATAAGATACCGGTAACTGACTGGCCAATGCATATGCAGCGGCTGTATCGGTGTAAACCCATGCAATATCTGCCTTGCGTTTTTTATTAATCCCGATTGCGCTTCCCAATGCATGTCTGTATGTTAGGGTATCTTTCCCCTTACCCGCAATGCTATGCTGGTTAAAGGCCTGCTGTAATCCGTTGTTGATGACCAGGTTCAGATTGCTGTTGTGAACAAATTCAAAAAAAGTGGTATTTACTACCACCAATGGTGCCGACTCATTCAAATAATATTGTGAAGGTGTATACCGTTTTCCGTTTCCGGTTTGTGCAGCAAATTCAATCTGCTTGCTTTGAAGCGGGGCACTTATATAATAGGCTTTGTTGGGCTTGCCATCCAGCGAATCATTGGTGAAAAATACATGCACCCCTTCCGGCAGTGGCTGGAACAATGAATCTGCATTATTCCATTTTAATTGTGCAGTTGCCAACAGCGGAAACAATACAAGAATCAATACGACCTTTTTCATACTTACCTTAAAATTATACGGTTTTCAATTCTTTCTCCACCATCCATTTATTTCTGCCAAACCCAGGTATCACATGTTTTTCACTATGGTAAGAGGAACGGACCAGCGGGCCGCTTTCTACATAATCCAATCCGATGGTATAACCGATGTCTTTGAGTTCTGCAAACTCATCGGGATGCACAAAACGCTGAA
>CALPNW020000214.1 GCA_943325035.2 Sphingobacterium thalpophilum
CTGCCACACTTTTTTCTTTTAAAAATCTGGGCAGGGATCTGGCCATTGGTGTAGGTACCGGACTGCGTTTTGATATGTCTTATTTCCTGATCAGGTTAGACTTTGCCTACAAGCTCAAAGACCCGCTCCGTGCAGAAAACAACGGATGGATGAGTGTAAAGAATTTTGAGTGGACGAATAAAAGGGCCAACGGAGTGGAGATCCCCAATTATGCATTACAGCTGGGTATCGGTCTGCCCTTCTGATTGTTTCAACTGCTGAATTTCTGCTTCAAACTGTTCCATAGAAAGCGCATCCTCTACCCGGAATTCACCAATTCTTGTTCTGCATAAACTGCTCATAAAACCACCCACGCCCAGGGCTTTTCCAAAATCATTGGCCAGGCTTCTGATATACGTGCCGGTAGAACAAACCACTTTAAAATGCACCACAGGCAGTTCAATTTTTTGAATACTGAACGCATAAATGGTTACCGGCCGGGGTTCTAAAACCACGTCCAGTCCTTTGCGCGCAGCAAGGTATACCGGCTTGCCGTCTTGCTTGATGGCAGAGTGCGATGGAGGAATCTGCATAATGGGCCCGGTGAATTGCGCAGTGGCTCCATGTATCATTTCATCCGTAAGATGGTCGAAACTTTTTTGCTGTTCGGGTGCACTTTCCAGATCATAGGTAGGCGTAACAGCACCCAGTGTAAAAGTACCGGTGTACTCTTTTTCCATACCCATGTATTCATTGATCTTCTTGGTGAATTTACCCGTACAAACAATGAGTAATCCGGTAGCCAGCGGATCTAATGTGCCTGCATGCCCCACTTTCATGATGCGCGTAAGATTACGGATCTTACGCACCACATCAAAAGAAGTCCATTGCAATGGCTTGTTGATCAGTATTACTTTACCATCCAGATAAGGTTGCAATGCAGGATGGATCTCTTTTTGTTTCATTCAAAAATATTAGCGCTAGTAAGCCCTTGCAAAAAGTACCCGTTGTGCAGACGGTTTACCGCTTAAGATACATACCCCGTCTTCCAGTGGATTATCCAGCGGAATACAACGAATAGTGGCTTTGGCCAGTTCTTTGATTTTATCTTCGGTTTCGCCGGTACCATCCCAGTGTGCCGAAACAAAACCTGCTTTGGTATCCAGAATATGAACAAACTCTTCCCAGGTATTGGCAGGCGTGATATGATCTTCCCTGTATGCTTTGGCCTTGTTGAACATTTGTGTCTGAATGTCCTGCAGCAGATCGGCAATATAGGTATCAACCCCTTCTACACTCACCGTGGTTTTAACCTTGGTATCGCGGCGGGCAATTTCCACTACTTTATTTTCGAGGTCTCTTGCACCAACAGCCACACGAACAGGAACACCCTTCATTTCATATTCCGCAAATTTCCATCCCGGACGCTGGTTGTCACTGTCATCGTATTTCACAGAAATACCGAGTGCTTTGAGTTTGGTAACAATACCATTTACAGTTTCTCCAATCAGTGCTTTTTGTTCATCCCCTTTATAGATCGGAACAATCACAACCTGAATAGGAGCAATTCTCGGAGGAAGGATCAATCCGTCGTCATCGCTGTGCGCCATCACCAGTGCACCGATCAGGCGGGTACTAACTCCCCAGCTGGTAGCCCAAACATAATCGAGCTTATTGTTTTTATCGCTGAATTTAACATCAAATGCCTTGGCAAAATTCTGTCCGAGAAAGTGAGAAGTTCCTGCCTGTAAGGCTTTACCGTCCTGCATGAGCGCCTCAATACAATACGTATCTTCTGCACCGGCAAAACGTTCGTTGGGAGATTTAACCCCTCTGATCACCGGCATAGCCATCCAGTTCTCCGCAAAGTCTGCATATACATCCAGCATTCTGCGTGTTTCCTCCAGGGCTTCTGCTGCAGTAGCATGAGCGGTATGTCCTTCCTGCCATAAAAACTCTGCAGTGCGGAGAAACAAACGGGTACGCATTTCCCAACGAACCACATTGGCCCACTGGTTAATGAGCAAAGGAAGGTCTCTGTAACTTTGTATCCAGCCTTTATAGGTATTCCAGATAATTGCTTCGCTGGTAGGGCGAACAACCAGCTCTTCTTCGAGCTTGGCATCGGGATCTACCATCAGCTTACCCGGATTGTTGGGATCAGATTTAAGCCTGTAATGGGTAACTACTGCACATTCTTTGGCAAAGCCTTCTGCGTTCTTTTCTTCTGCCTCAAAAAGGCTTTTAGGTACAAAGAGCGGGAAATAAGCATTCTGGTGCCCGGTATCCTTGAACATCTTGTCGAGCACATCACGCATGTTTTCCCAAAGGGCATAGCCATAAGGTTTAATCACCATACAGCCTCTCACCGCACTGTAATCTGCCAGATTACCCTTGATCACCAGGTCGTTGTACCATTGAGAGTAATCCTGTTCCCTGGACGTAATTTCCTTTCCCATAATTAATTTTCAAATTTTTAACACCAAATACACTAACATCCGTTAGCTGGCATGTAATTTGCCTTTATTTAAACGGAGTTGATATGCCCGCAAATGTATGTAACTTCAGCCATCAATAAATGCTAACCTAATCTAAGGCATTATGAAAAAGACACTCCTCGGATCACTTATTGCAATTGCGTTATTAACCGGTTGCAGTGCTGTTTATCAATCCGGACAAACACCCGATGATCTGTATTATTCTGCAGGCAAAGATATCAATGAATATGCAGTAGTAAATAATGCCGAAGCCGGAGAGCGTTATCAGGAATATGTGAGCACCATGGACGACCGCTATCTGAGAATGAAAGTGGCCAACAGAAACCAGTGGAGCAGTATAGACAACAACAGTTACTGGAATGATATGCGTTATAACTTTCCGGCAGCATCTTATAATTACTCCTACTTTAATCCTTACACCACCGGTATGCATTTTGGATTAAGTTCCGGACTTGGAAATTACAATCCATACAACCCGTGGAACAACTGGGGTGTAGGTGCCGGACTTTACGGATATGGCAATGGTCTTGGATGGAGCAATCCTGCTTACACGCTGATTGCTTATGTAAATCCAAAGCTCAGCCTTCCTGCTACTTCTACTGCAGGATCTAACCTGAATGCCTACAGGAACAGGTCTTACAATAATTACAACGGCAACGGAGGTAAAGGAGACTGGGGAACCCCATCTACTTCGGGCTCGGGTAACAACAGCTTTGGAAGTCTGGTGCGTCAGGTATTCAGTAACCCATCCAGCAATGGTGGAAGCAATACCAATTATGACAGGCCAGCCAGAACATTCAGCACACCCGCTTCTTCATCGGGTAATGCCTCTTACACCAATCCTTCTGCAGGCGGAAGCAGTGGTGGTTTCAAAAGCACAGGAACCAGTACCTCTACCGGCAGAGGCGGACGCGACAATTAATAGTCAACGAACTTATTTTATTCATGATGTGAATGCATCATCAGTACGTTTATTTCTATGAAGTACTTAACTCTCTTTTTATTATTCTGCAGTGCAACAATTGTACAAGCACAAACACCCGACGATGTATTGCGCACAGCATGGTTTACCCAAAACGGAACAGCGCGTCATATGTCTGTTGGCGGAGCCATGGGATCATTGGGCGGAGATATCGGTGCTAACCATGTAAACCCTGCCGGGCTTGGTTTCTACAAAACCAGAGAATTGGTTTTATCTCCGGGCTTTATGATGAACAACAATAAATTCAATTTCAGGGGAACGGATACAACGGGTACCAAAAGCAATATGGCTTACGGAACATCGGGAATTGTATTTGCGGGCAATACACAGGGCCGCAGCAAATGGACAAGTTCTGCCTTTGCACTATCTGTCAATCAGCTGGCCAATTACAATAACCGGGTGCAGTATTCGGGGTTCAATAATTACAGTTCATTTACCGAAAAATACCTGGAAGAATTAACAAGAGACCGAGCAGATACCAATGCTGCACTGAGCAATTATATTTTTGGATCCTCCCTCGCCTTCCGCACTTTTCTGGTAGATACCATCAGAGGCCCGGGCGGCATTGTTGCGGGATACCAGAGTCTGGTGCCAATATCATCCGGTGTAAGGCAATTGTATGATGCACAAACAACAGGGGGATATAATGAAATTGCATTAGGAACGGCCGGAAATATAGATGATCAACTCTACCTAGGTGCCAGTTTTACCATACCCATCATCAAGTACACCCGCGAATTGTTTTACAGCGAACGGGATGCAACTGCAAATGCTACCAACAGTTTCAGTTTTTTTGAGTACCGCGAAACCTATAGTTCCAGCGGAGCAGGTATTGGAGCCAAACTCGGCATGATCTACAAGCCAAAGGAAGCTATCCGCATCGGCTTTGC
>CALPNW020000215.1 GCA_943325035.2 Sphingobacterium thalpophilum
TATAGTTTTTTATTTTCTTTCAGCAGCTGATAGGCTTTTCTGAAATCCCATCCGGCATCCCAAACATGACCGAATTTTACGGATACGCCTGCCCGGTGTATTCTTACAATGGCCTGAGAATATAAATAGAACGGCGAAGATGTTGACCCCTCCTGCAACTGGTTGAGCCGCTGTTGAAAAACCGGGTACATGGCTTCGTAATCTGCAGGGTTCTCGTTCAGAAATAATGTGTAGAAATCGCTGTAGCTCTCCAGCAATAAGGGGATGAGGTTGTTGGGATTTTGCTGCTTTGCTTTTTCAATAAACTGATGCCCTGTTTTTAATTTCAGCTTCGTGATATCCTGATAAGCCTGAACGCAGGTACTATTGAACTCAAAGGACTTTTGTGTAAATCCACAAATCCCAATAAGCATCCCGCAGCAGAGCATTACAATTGACTTCATCACGGCCCGAAAATAAGAAAGGGTAACCATATTGGGTACCCTTTCTTTATAACGATTTATTATTTGTTCTATTTTGCTTCTACCGTATCATTCAGGTCTGCATCCACCAAAATACGTCCGCAGTTTTCGCAAACGATGATTTTTTTGTGGAGACGGATCTCACTCTGGCGCTGTGGAGGAATTGAATTGAAACAACCACCGCAGGCGTCGCGCTCTACCGGTACAACGGCAAGACCGTTTCTGTAGCTCTTGCGGATACGATCGTAGCTGTAGATCAGGCGCTCGTCTATATGGCCACGTGCATCAGCACTTACCTTATTTAAAGCAGTCTCTTCTTTCTCTGTATCTGCAATGATCTTTTCGAGTTCACCTTTCTTGTGGTTCAATACACCGTCTTTCACTGCAACCTGTTTCTTTGCAATTTCCAGTGCCTTGATTTTTTCAGACAGTTCTTCGTTCGCATCGCGGATATGCTTTTCGGCCAGTTTAACTTCCAGCTGTTGCATTTCCACCTCTTTATTGATGGCTTCGAACTCACGATTGTTCTTTACGTTATCACTCTGCTTTTCATATTTAGCGATCAGGTCACCACTTTCTTTGATGATGATCTTCTTGCTTTCAATGAACTCGCTGATACCATTGATCTCTTCTTCAATGCGTGTCTGGCGGCTGGTTAAACCCAGAATTTCATCTTCCAGGTCACTAACTTCCATAGGAAGTTCACCTTTCAGAACCTGAATTTCATCTAACTTACTATCGATCTTTTGTAAACGAAGGAGGTTTACTAATTTTTCTTCAACGGAGAAATCTTTAACAGATGCCATATATAGTTTGTAGTTTGAGTTACCCTAAAAAATAGCGCACCGGATTGGTGTTCGTAGCCGTTTTAAGGACGGCAAAGTTAGGGAATTTAGTGGTTAAAAGCGAAAAAAGCAGGTCTATCGTGTATTGTTCGCTTTCCCAATGCCCGATATCCGCTATTACCATGCGGTTTTCAGCGTCAAAAAATTCATGGTATTTGATGTCTGAACTCACATAAAAATCAGCACCGGCGGCCCTTGCATGTCCGATCAGAAAGCTTCCGGCTCCTCCGCAAAGGGCTATTTTCTGAATATTTTTCCCCAAAAGCGGGGTGTGCCTGATTACAGAAAGACCAAATTGGGTTTTCAATAGCGCTAAAAAAGCGGTTTCGGACATTGGTTCGGGCAATTCTCCCACCATCCCGCTCCCAACTGATTGATTTTCATTTAGTAATGGGATTAAGTCGTAAGCTACTTCTTCATAGGGATGGGCGGCAAACAAAGCGGTTAGTACCGATTGTTTCAGATAAGCAGGCAGTAGTACTTCAATTTTACTTTCCGGCTCGGCATGCCGGATTCCCGGAGTGCCGGCAAATGGGTGTGAACCGGCAGATCCTTTGTACGTTCCCGTTCCATCGGTAGAAAAACTGGCTTCACTGTACTGGCCGATATTTCCTGCTCCGGCGTTAAAAAGGGCATTTCTTACCTGCTCTGCCTGGGCCACCGGCACAAAACTGATCAGTTTGATGAGGTCATTTTTTCCGCTGAGCAACACGCGTGTTTTAACCAGCCCCATTTTTTGAGCAATGGTATAGTTTACCCCATCTGCCATATTATCGAGGTTGGTATGTATGGCATAAATGGCAATATCATGCCTGATGGCAAACAGTATTGCCTGTTCCACATAATTTTTTCCGGTTATTTTGGTTAATCCCTTAAACACAATCGGATGGTGTGCCACCACCATATTGCATCCTCTTTCTTTTGCTTCGCGAATCACTTCCAATGTTGCATCCAGGGTGCAGAGTATTCCGGTACACACCGAATCTGCAGCGCCGGTCAGCAAACCCGCATTGTCATAAGATTCCTGATAAACCAGGGGTGCTCTGGCTTCTAATACGGCAATGACCTGACTGATTTTCATAAGCAATAAATTACAACCCGCTAATTTACCTTCATTCTATCTTTGTACCTATGGTAACTGCATTATTTCTTTTTTACGACGGCAAATTGCTGCGTTCCGATAAACCCCTGATCACTCCCGACAACCGTTCTTTCAGATATGGAGATGGTTTTTTTGAAACCATGAAATGGAGCCGCGGCAGGATTTTGCTGGAGCAAAACCATATGGAGCGCCTGTTTCGTTCACTGGAAGTGCTGAAATTCAAAGCCCCGGGCTATTTTACTGCAGACTATATAACCCATGCTGTGCAGGAGCTGGTAAAAAAGAACCAGCACCATGAACTGGCAAGAGTAAGGATAACCATTTTCAGGGGGGAGGGAGGCATTTACGATCCGCAGACCCATTTTCCGCATTTACTGATACAAACATGGGCACTGAATCCTTCCAACAACAGGCTCAATGAAAACGGATTGGAAATTGATGTATTTAAAGACGCCGTAAAATCTGCCGATCATTTCTCGTGCATAAAAAGCAATAACTACCTGCCTTATGTAATGGCAGCCATCTGGGCAAAAGAACAGCACCTGAATGATGCTGTGCTGCTGAATGCTTTTCAGCATATTGCCGATACAACCATTGCCAATATTTTCATGATCAATAACGGGTTCATTAAAACACCGCCTCTCTCTGATGGTGCGGTGGCTGGAGTTATGCGTGGGTTTTTGATGGAGCAATTGCGTAAACAAAATTATGAAGTACAAGAGGTTTCTATCTCTCCGGAAGAGCTCTCCGGGGCCTCAGAGGTTTTTTTGACCAACTCCATTTATGGCATCCGTTGGGTGAAAAATTTTGGCAAATCAGGCTATGTGAATCAATTGGTCCCCCATTTATATAAAACATGTATAAACGAAATAGGGCAATAAGTTCATTATTTGTGTTAAAACACTAGATTTGTCAGGTCTCTACTGCTTATTCTGCCCCCGCTGTAAGCAGTTTCAAAATAATTGGCACAAAAAAATCTATTTAATGAAAAATTCAAAGTTTGTTCTGCAGCTTGCAGTACTGCTCCTTATCTCCTCGCTTAGTTTTGCGCAGGCTACAAAAACCAAACCTCGTTTAACTGCCGGGATACTCGGAGCCGCTAATATTACCAGCTTCCGTGTTCATAATAGTCCGTTCACTACAGTAAGCTATGAATCTGGATTTGGCTATGCCGGTGGCTTATGGCTGAATCTGCCCCTGACTAAAAAATGGTCTTTTGAGCCTCAGTTTCAATATTCTGTATTGAATTATGTAGGTAAGGGCAATCCATTCAAACAATTCAGTGGTCAGTTGCAATACCAATCGGTTCCTTTGTTGTTGAAATATAAAACAAGAATGGATGTGGCATTCTTTGCCGGTCCGCAGATAGACTTCCTGAATTCATTGAGCAATCAAGGAACTACTCCGTATTACAAGAGTAATTACGAAGCAGTTACTACTATTTTAACCGGTGGTGTTGAAATGTTCCCTACAGGTAAAGTGCAGATTTATGCACGTTATATGTATGGTTTATCCGACATGAAAAGCACTACCAATCCTAATGCGGGAACCCATTTCTACAACCAGGGAGTTCAGCTTGGTTTGAAAGTTAAACTTTATGAAAAGAAAGTTGTTTTACCACCTCCACCACCACCTCCGCCACCAGCTCCTGTAGTGGAAGCACCTAAAGACACAGATGGTGATGGGGTTCTTGATAAGGATGATAAATGTCCTGCTGTTGCTGGTTTGTCTAAGTACCAGGGTTGTCCTGTACCGGACACAGATGGTGATGGTATTAATGATGAGAATGATAAATGTCCTACCGTTAAAGGGTTGGCTAAATACCAGGGATGTCCTATACCGGATACTGATAAA
>CALPNW020000216.1 GCA_943325035.2 Sphingobacterium thalpophilum
CGGATGATTGATGCCGCTTTTATACTGATTCTGCATAACTTAGACTTTTAGATTATCATTATGGAGACCTACGGAAAAATACTGTTGATAGCTATGCCTGCATTTTTGCTGCTCGTTTTACTGGAAAAATGGTGGGGATGGCGGAAGGGGAATGATACGGTTAGAACCATGGATACTATATCCAGCCTTACTTCTGGCATCACCAACTCTACCAAAGATGTACTTGGTTTAAGCATCGCCGTGATCAGTTACGGATGGATGGTAGAGCACCTGGCCATCTATAAAGTACAATCATCCATAGCGCTGTATATCATTGCTTTTTTAGCCCTGGATTTAACCGGATACCTGGTGCATCGCATAGACCATGAAGTTAATTTTTTCTGGAACGCCCATCTGATCCACCACAGCAGCGAAGATTATAATCTGGCCTGTGCACTTCGCCAGAGCATTTCTTCTATTTTCCGCCTTTTCACCATTTTTCTGCTGCCTGCCGCCCTTTTAGGGGTACCAACAGCCGTTATAGCAGTGGTGGCTCCCCTCCATTTATTTGCACAGTTCTGGTACCATACCCAGCATATCAATAAAATGGGCTGGCTCGAAAAGATCATTGTAACACCCTCTCATCACCGGGTACACCATGCCATTAATCCGGAATACCTCGATAAAAACTATGGCCAGATATTTATTTTCTGGGACAAATGGTTTGGAACTTATCAGGAAGAGATAGCCACCGTTAAACCGGTATACGGAATAACCAGACCTGTTGTCACCTGGAACCCTATTAAAATAAATTTCATGCACCTTAGTTTGATGGCAAAGGATGCATGGCATACTGAAAGCTTAAAAGATAAGTTCAGGGTATGGTATATGCCAACCGGCTGGAGACCCAAAGATGTTGCTGCAAAATATCCTCTTTATAAAATAGAAGATCCTTATCATTTTCAAAAATATGATACTCCCGCCGGAAAAGAACTGACCATCTGGATAGGAATCCAGTTCATGGTTCTGATTGCATTCATCTGTTACCTCTTTGCCAATATTGCATCCATTGGAACTCCGGGTATGTTTTATTATGGTGCTTTCATTTTCCTTTATGTATATGCTTACACAGAGTTAATGGATGGAAACAAAATGGCCTGGCTATGGGAAGCGGGTAAAGCTGTTTTGGGTATTGCAATAATTTTTCAAA
Source organism: Sphingobacterium thalpophilum (assembly GCA_943325035.2). GTDB lineage: Bacteria > Bacteroidota > Bacteroidia > Chitinophagales > Chitinophagaceae > Sediminibacterium. The sequence goes on from CALPNW020000216.1 coordinate 1,190, forward strand.
CCGGCGATTGGTTTGGGGCGGGTAAATTGTATTCGGGCATTCCTTATTTACTCAGTTTTTATTTTGTTGCATCTACCGGAATAAGTGCACTGTTTTCTGCAGCTAAATACCGGAAACAGGCTATCGCTTAATTACATCACTTCATATCTTCACTGGTGAATCTTAATGGCAGTAACATAGCTGCATTGGCTATGATAAATACTTCGCCATCCATACCACTCATGATCAAACGGATGGGATGATTGAGTCTGGATTCATATTCAAGAAGGCTCTGTCGGCAGATTCCGCATGGAGATATTGGATGATCGCTTTTCCCGTTCAGATTGTTGTAACTAATGGCCATGGTATGAATAGCCGTTTTGGGATGCAGGGAAGATATCGCTGAAATCAATACCCTCTCGGCACAAAGCCCCACAGGGAAACTTGCATTTTCCTGATTGGTTCCGTTTAACATTTCACCATTCAGTAGTAAGGCAGAGGCACCCACCTGAAAATTGGAATACGGCGCATACGCTGTGGCTGTAGCTTTTCTGGCTCTATCCAGCAAAGCAGCATCTTCGGTATTCAGTTTTTCAATGGAATCATACACCTCGTATTCAAAATGAACTTCTTTTTTATTCATAGTCAATCTTTGTTTAGACAAAAAAGTCCCCCTCGCGTTAGCCAGGAGGACCCCCTCGGTTTTTGAAGATACGGTTTATTTTATTTAATTGCACTAAACAAACGCTTCCAGCGTGGACCTTTCTCCCAGCTGAACCAGATCAGTGAAGCCTTACCAACAATATGCGTTTCGGGAACAAAGCCCCAGAAACGGCTATCCTGACTTCTGTGTCTGTTGTCTCCCATCATCCAGTAATAATTAAGTTGAGGTGTATAGCTGGTTGTTTCTTTTCCATTAATGACAAACCTGCCATTCAGTTCTTCCAGCGTATTTTTTTCATATACCGTAATCAGTCTTCTGTACATTTCTATAGTAGTAGCATTCACCGGTATAGGTTCTCCTTTTTTAGGAATTTTTATCGGACCATAGTTGTCTAGTGTCCAGGGAAAATTAGCATCATCATTTGGGAAGAACATACCTACATGTGTATCCACATATTTAACAAGGGTCACTACATTGGGCTGTTTACGAACCTTCTCTGCCTCTTCTGCAGTCATGTTAAATACATAGGTGAACTTATCGGGTCCCTGAGAGAACTGGCCTTTTGTATCTTCCGCATCAATCCCTAATTCCTGTTTCAGAAAATCTTCGGTAAAGCCGGTACCATTGGTTGTAGCAATATATTCTGTCTGCGATCCGGGTGGAACAAAACCAGGTTGATTATTCACATACAGCTCTGCATTTTTTACCTGAATAATGTCTCCGGCAACTCCTACGCAACGTTTAATATAATTATCGGTTTTGTCCATCGGATGAACAAGGATCGGATATTCTGCCAGTAATGCATCTCTGTTGCCTCTGAACTGGCTGCTCCTTAATACTTCGTAATAAGTGATCTTGCTGCCAAAATCCGGCAGATTGATAATGGTATCCCCTGCAGGAAAGTTAAATACCACCGCATCATTTCTTTTTACTTCCGTAATTGCAGGTAATCGTTTATACGGCAATTGAACTTCACTGATGTAGGAAGGGGTAGTAAGTGAAAAAGGCATGGTATTATGTACGAAAGGAAAAGACAATGGTGTTTGCGGAACGCGCGGACCATAAGACATTTTACTCACGAATAAAAAGTCATTTACCAGCAATGTTTTTTCCATACTTTCCGTAGGAATAACATATGCTTCAAAAACAAAAGTACGTATCAGGGTTGCAGCAACAACTGCAAACACACCGGCATCAATCCATTCTCTGGACGCTGGCTTGTAATATAATTTTAATGCGTCCGGGCCATGCCATTTTTCTTTGCTGGAAAAGCCGAGATAAGGAAAATAAATAAAGGGAACCAATACTACTGCAGCATGCGCAGGTACTGATACTTTTTTAAATCCCATTACGAAAATAATGGTGATCCAGATAGTAATGAACTGACCTGCAATGGGTATAAACTGTAACCAAAACCAGTATTTATGAATCTTTGATTTTTCTACAATCAGCCAGGTATTGTAAAAAGGTATGAAAGCCTTCCAGGGATCTATCCCTGCTTTTTTGAACATCCCGTACATGCCAATATGCCAACCGATTAACCCAACAATAAAAAGCAGAAGACCCATAGTATTTATTTAATGATTTAAAAATATCCAATCCTGTTTAGATGCAGGTCATTAATAGCAAAAAGTTTTGCTAAATATAGCTTTTGACATCATCTGCTGTAATTTCTTTTCCTGATAGTATGATCAGGCGCTCTACCACATTCCTTAACTCGCGTATATTACCTGTCCAGTTATGCTCCTGCAGGGCCTTTACAGCCTCTAGGGCAATACTTTTCTTGCCTTGCCTGTATTCTGCTGCAATATCGGTTAAGAAATGCTCTACCAGCAGGGGAATGTCTTCCTTCCTGTCATTCAAAGACGGAACATGAATTAATATTACTCCCAGCCTATGGTAAAGATCCAGTCTGAAGTTTTTAGATTCCACTTCCTGCAAAAGGTCTTTATTAGTGGCTGCGATTACCCGAACATCTACATTGATTTCCTTATCACCACCTACCCTGGTTATTTTGCCCTCCTGTAAAGCGCGTAATACTTTAGCCTGCGCACCCAGGCTCATGTCCCCTATTTCATCTAAAAATAAGGTGCCCCCATTGGCCTGCTCAAATTTGCCGATCCTTTGTTTGATCGCTGAAGTGAATGATCCTTTTTCATGACCAAATAATTCGCTTTCTATTAATTCACCGGGAATAGCGGCACAGTTCACTTCTACAATAGGTGAAGCAGAACGGGAACTTTTTTCGTGCAACCACCTTGCTACCAATTCTTTGCCGCTTCCGTTTTCTCCTGTGATCAGCACTCTGGCCTCTGTGGGTGCTACTTTTTCAATGGTCTCTTTTATTTTAAGTATGGGTACACTTTCGCCGATGATCTCCTGTACACCTGAAACTTTCTTTTTGAGCACTTTGGTTTCCTGAACCA
>CALPNW020000217.1 GCA_943325035.2 Sphingobacterium thalpophilum
AATAACAAATAGTTCCCCTAATACGGCTGCCCAGAACACCGCATCGCTCTTTATTTTTTTCAAATAAAATGCAACCAGAAATATACCCAGAATAACCCCGTAAAATAATGAGCCAAGTATATTAACCGCCTCTATCAGACTACCCATGCCTGTAGCAAATTCAGCAGTGATTATGCAGAACACGCCCCAGCCTAATGTATAGTATTTAGATATCCGGTAATCACTTGCATCTTTCTCTGCACCAGGTTGCACAGTTGATTTACTGAACCGGCAATGAAAATCGATCATGGTGCAGGAGGCCAGTGAATTCAAGGCAGCCGCTATGGAACCCCATGCAGCAAGAAAGATAATGGCAATCAATAAACCTACGAGTCCCTGTGGAAGAAAATCAACTACAAACCGAAGGAATATGTAATTCGTATCATTGGTATCACTTCCGGGGACCGCCTGTTTTAAAACAGTTTTATATTCTTTTTTTAACTGATTCAACTGCTCATTGCCCTTAGCAATACTGTCTTTGTACTGAGCTGATTTTTTAATTACAAACAACTGGCTGTTGGCCTGTTGGGCCATTTGCCGGTCTTCAAAACGGTAACGGATTGCATTTAAAGAATCCCGGTACGGCGTATTCATCGCTTTTTCCTCAACTGCCCTGTTAAAAAAAACAGGGGAAGGATTGAACTGATAAAAAGTAAACAACATGGCCCCCAGCAATAATATTAAAAACTGCATGGGTACTTTAACCAATCCATTCATTAGTAATCCTATTCTGCTTTCCCTATTGTCTTTAGCGGTAAGATACCTGCCTACCTGAGACTGGTCCGTACCAAAATACGACAATGCCAGAAAAAATCCACCAATCACCCCGCTGATAATATTGTACTTGTCTTTCCAGTCAAATCCATTTTCGGTAAACCCGCTGGTGATAACATTCATCTTACCGGAAGCGCCGCTAATAGCGAGTGCTTCAGAAAAACCTACATTTTCAGGAAGATGATGCACAATCAGGTAACCGGCAATAAACATTCCGATAAATATGATGAGCAATTGTAATTGTTGTGTATAGGCCACCGCCTTTGCCCCGCCGGTAACCGTATATACGATCAGCATGCCCCCCATTACAATATTCGTATAAAAGATATCCCATCCCATTAAAGACGACAGGATAATAGAAGGAGCATAGATACTGATACCTGTAGACAATCCGCGTGATATTAAAAACAGCGAAGAGGTAAATACCCTTGTTTTTACATCAAATCTTTGTTCAAGAAATTCATAGGCAGTAAAAACTTTGAGCTTGCTGAAAAGCGGCACAAAAGTGATACATAAAATCACCATGGCAATAGGCAATCCAAAATAGTACTGCACAAAACGCATCCCGTCTGTAAATGCCTGACCGGGCGCAGACAAAAAAGTAATAGCACTTGCCTGGGTTCCCATAATGCTTAACAGCACCAGGTACCAGGGCATACTTCTGTTGCTGAGAAAGTACCCTTCCAGATTTTTACTGGTTCTGCTTTTATAAAGCCCATAAGCAACTATGCCCGCAAGGGTCACAATTAACACAATCCAATCCGGTTTACTCATGCAAAGTATTTTGTTAGCCAGCTAAAAAAAACAATCAGTAACACAAGAACCGCCAGCACAAATACGTACCAGCTTTTCCAGGATCCAAAGAGTGGGATTTTCTTTTCCATTTATTTAGATTTAGTACCCATCATTCCGCCTGCCAGCAAACCCAGCATGAGCCCAATGATTAATCCTATTTTAACATTTTTAATAAAGAACCCGATGGCTACGCCAATAATGACCAGCGTTAAAAATCCGATTTTTTTTCTGGGTTTCATTCAAATTATTTAGTGGCAGGTAAGGCAATCAGATTAGCCATCAGCCTGTAAGCTCCCGGAACACCTGCCGGTAGCTGGCGGAATAAAACCAGGCTCAGATAGGTGATATTTCCCTTCCCGTATTTTGCGGTAATCAAACTGCCCGAACTTTGTTTTTCCCCAGTATCATTCATTGCAAGAATAGATTCATAAGGCGCTGCTATCGGATCTGCCTGGTAAGTACTCCTCTCCTGCATCCATCCGTCGAAATCCTGATCAGTAATTTTATTCGGATAGTTCAGCAATGAATGCTTCGGCAACAGAAAATTAACTTTAGCACCTTCCTCGGTTACCCTGATACCACTCATACTGAAAGGATACGGCCCTACTTTTATTTTTTTAAGCCCGATCATATTGCTCTTTATATACTGTACAATCAAATGACCTCCATTTTCAACAAACCGGTTCAATACATCATTTTTTGTTGTAAGCCACTCATGGATATTGAAAGCACGGATACCGACAACTATTACATTGTACTTCCTGAGCATAGCATCTGTTATATCAGCTTCTCTGAGATAATCAACCGGATATCCCAGCTGCTCCAGTGCTTCGGGAACCAGATCGCCTGCACCAACAATGTAACCGAGTTTTTTAGGAACTGTACTGATTTTGTTGCTGACGATAACCACATTGTCTTTATAAAAATAATTAATAGAAGGAATATGATCGTACCGGATTGTTTTGAGATAATGGGTAAATACTTTTCTGTTTCCATCAATTGTAAATACTACTTCAGCAGAAATTTTATTGGGAGTACGAGCCCCCAATGCCTTTTGCAGATCTACCGGAAAAGAATATACAGTGCCGGTTTCCAGATTCATCAGTGTGTCTTTTGAGTAAAGTGCACTACTTCCATCCATAATGCTGATGGTTAGCGGTAACCCGGCAGCTGTAAAATTAGATTTATATTGAAGCAATAGTTGCGGTGTGGTGTGAGACCCTTTCTCGAGAGATTCTACATTGGTAAGTACCACATCCTTATTTAAAGAAATCACCAATGGACTGATTACAGTTAAAGGTTGGTACACCTCTCCTTTTACCGGATCTACATATTTGTAGGCTACCGGCCGGTTCACCATAAAACTAATGCCGTTGATACTAAAAACAAAACGGGCTGTATAGACGGGATCCGATCCGGCTTTACCTACCATCTGCTGATCGGAGATGGTAAAATTTCCAATACCTGTCATTGGCTTTTCCAGCCAGTAAGGCTGAGAAAAAGACATTCCGGAAGGAACTGTAAATGTTTTGACCATGCTGAAATTGGCATTGACTGCCGGCAGCAGATTTACAGTGGTATCAAATGATTTTTCAGCAGCAGTATTCAGCAGGATCTGTTCGATTCGCAGATCTGCATTATTGCGTTTATTGACAAAGAAATTTACAGCTAATTTTTCTCCCGGAACCGCATATTCAACATCGGTGGTAGCTTCTGCAAATACACCGCTGCAGGCAATGATCAGGTTCTCCAGCTCCCCTTTTTTTATGCTCCACCATGTATCATGGTAAGACATCCTTTGCAGCAACTTGTAAACTTCAACAAGGCCGGTAACCGATTTTTCAGGATGTTCAAACTCAAATGTTTTTATCAGCCGTTCAATGGATTGCTGAATGGCAGCTCCTTCGCCGGGTATGCGGGCCCAGTTGGTAACAACCCCTTCCATCAGGTCATTTTTTGCAGTATCGCCTGCCATGGTAGTAAAGTATTCATATACAGGTCCCTTTCTTTGTGGACGGCCCTCACCCTGGCTTTTGTGCATACTTCTGGCAATGCCACCAATCTCTCCGTAACTTCTTCCTAACAGGGCATTGTATCCTCCTGCATCCAGGCGCAACTGATTATCGCCGGTGGTATTCGTTCCTCCAAAATTAAAAGTGTTCCATAACAGGCGTTTTGCCTTCCAGGGTTCAACACCCAGTTTAAATTGTTCCGGAAAACGGTTGGGGTCTGCTGCTGCAGTAAAAGCTTCCTGCGATAGAATCGCCGAAGAAGAATGATTGCCATGTCCGGCTCTGGCATCACCCGGGAAACGGTTGATAATAATATCCGGCTGAAATTTGCGGATCACCCAAACGATATCAGCCAATACCTTTTCTCTGTTCCATATCTTTAAGGTTTCATCAGCTGTTTTACTAAACCCAAATTCATAGGCACTTGTAAAATACTGTTCAGACCCGTCTATTCGTCTGGCAGCAAGTAATTCCTGCGTTCTGATTAAACCAAGCTCTATCCCCTGTTCACTGCCAATGAGATTCTGGCCGCCGTCTCCACGGGTTAAAGACAGATAAGCAGTTCGATAATTTTTTTCCTTAGCCAGCCAGGGTAGAAAACTATTGT
>CALPNW020000218.1 GCA_943325035.2 Sphingobacterium thalpophilum
ACCTGACCGGTGGTTACCAATGTTTCACATGCCACTTTAGACTGTGGGTCGAACGCTAAAAAATTGTCGATCAATGCATCGGAGATCTGGTCTGCTACCTTGTCCGGATGCCCTTCAGATACACTCTCAGAAGTAAATAAATATGACATTAGTTATGGTTTTAAATATATTAAGAATACAAATATATTGGTTTGCACGCTAAAATTAAATTCGGGAATAAACAATTCTTAACCGCATCCTGAAACGGCTGTGAGTTCCGCCGCCAAGTCTTACTCTGCCCCTGCCAGCCTCGTTATAATAAGAGGGGCTTAAATAATACATCTGGGATAAATAATTATTGGGATAAGCCGGTGTGTAATTGATAGAATCGTTATTGGGTGCGGTTAACCTCATTACAAATGAAGTGTCTTTCCGGGTAACAATTCCCTGAACATAGCGGCTGAGGTCAAAAGAATAAGTGGCAAGCCGGTCGTACTCAGGAACTGTTTTATAGCTTCTGTACCCACCAAAAACCAGCGTATTGGGGCCTGTACTTCCAATGGCAAAATCTGAAGGGATATTGCGCTTTCTTTTATTAACGGAGTCGTAAATGCTCAATAATAAAACCTGAGGCGGCTCCATATACCGGTCTATTCCCGACAAATTACCATTATCAGGAACCTGTTCTGTGATCAGTTCTGCCCGGTGTATGATCCGGTTATTCAGTTTTGCCAGATTAGGGATCTTTATTCGGACATAGGTTCCAGGACTGGCCTGAACATATACCAGTGAATCCGGTTTGGATGTAGTTGTTAATCTGGAAGCTATTTCACTTCCTGCCCTGTTTCGGGTGATATAATTGGCTTCACCACTTGCGTAGCCATTGAAATGAAAATACACCACATTGGTGTCTCTGCTTGTTGAACCGGTAGTGCTTGAATTATAATATAAAGCCAGTTTGGTATTGGTATCCAGCAGGTTTACATAAAGCAATGCATTAGCCGGCAAGGCAGACTCTGCTTTCACAGAAAATCCTGCGAAAAATTTTCTGAAAACGGTATCGTTCCTGTAGGCGTTGGTTGAATCGTAGCTTTTTATAAAACGCCTGGCAACATCATCTCTGAGGCGTATACGGATCTGTTTACTGGCAGATTCATACCGGTTGTATACCGAATCGCTGAGTCTTCTGATATCAATGGTTTTGGTAGTACCCAGGGAACCAGCAGAAGCTATCGGATAAACCAATGGAAAATTAGACGGGTAAACGATGTATGGATCCAGCTTGGTCTGTTGCGCTATTTCCTCTACGGTTAACCGAAGGGGTTGCGATGAATCTCCATAAAAAGTTTTATAACTCAGAATCAGTACTGCAGAATCTGCAACGACACTGTCTTTGGTTCCTTGTATAAAAAACGGAAAATAATCCGGAAACAGTTCAAAATGAAGGGCCGCGGAGGTCTTTCCAAAAATAGGATCAGCAGACAGGGATCCTATTACATGATTGTCTTGCTTATAGATACGGGTTGTATCCGTATCCTCAAAACTATCGGTAATGAGTTCCATGGTTGTATCAAAGGTATTTACCCCATCAACAGCAGGAATTAAGCCACTTCCAAATTCTGTGGAAGTTATTCTGGTACAGGCTGCGGTAGTAAATAAAATGACTACCAATAAAATAGCGATACTACGCAGTGTAGAAGATGAATGCATGTTCTGGAAATTACTTGCCCGCAAGGTCGTTGTACAATTCTAAATACTCTGTTAAATCAGAATCCCATCCTTTAAAAGGAACTACTTTCTTTCCTTTCACTTTTGAGAATTCGTCCACCAGTTTTTTATCGATAATATCCGAACCAAAAGTAATGGCATCTGCAAAATGAGCACCGCCCTTAAACATAGCCGTATTGGTATTTTCTTTAAATGGTTCGAGGTCTTTTTCCTTAATATTGGCATTGATCAATGCCTTTTTAATAAAATCAGGACCTACTTTATCGTCAAAAGTGTTCTGGCCAATAGTAAAGACTACTTTACTGTTACCGAAAACGGGTTCTTTTTTATAAGCCGTTTTAATAAAAGCAGGTACCAGACTACTCATCCAGCCACTGCAATGGATAATATCGGGAGGCCATCCAAACTTCTTAACGGTCTCCAGGGCTCCTTTACAAAAGAAAACTGTTCTCAGATCATTATCAGGGAACCACACTTCGTTCTCATCATGAAAAATCTGCTTTCTCTTAAAAAAGTCTTCATTCTCCAGAAAATATACCTGTAAACGCGCATTGGGTAATGATGCAACTTTAATTTGCAAAGGATAGTCGTCATTATCTACCGATACATTGATACCGGATAAACGAACCACTTCATGCAAACGGTGCCTGCGTTCATTAATTACCCCAAAGCGAGGCATGATACATCTTACTTCTAACCCACTGTCATTGCTTTTGATCGCCAGTTTGTTTATCACCTCCGCAAACTCGGTTAACTCCAAATAAGGAGACATCTCTGTGGCAATGAATAAAATCCTTTTCTTTGTTGACATTAGCACACTTTTTTTTACAAACCTTGCCCTGAATAAGCGGGCAAAGTTACTGATAATAAGGCGAAAAGCAAGAAATGCCTTGTTAATAGGTGATAATCAACATGTTATCGTTATTTTTTTATATATTAACGGCAGCAAACCGCAATGCGTTAATTTTGCAGAAGGTTCTGTAAATCAGGCTTTTTTCATACAAGAGTCATAAATAAGCTATCATGAAAATTAAATGGTTATCGGTTTTTAAATACCTCATTTTTTTAGGTATCGGAGTATTTCTGGTATGGTGGAGCTTACAGCAGATTCCTGCAGAAAAATGGGGCGAATTCAAATTGTCTCTTAAAACTGCCAATTACTGGCTGATGATTCCGGTATTTTTTATTTTGTCATTAAGCCATGTACTTCGTGCCATGCGCTGGAAGGTTTTAATGAAACCCATGGGATATGAACCCAAAATACCCAATGTCTTTTTCGCAGTGATGATTGGCTATCTGGCCAATCTGGCCATTCCAAGGCTGGGAGAAGTACTGAAATGTACCATCCTTTCGCGGTATGAAAAAATCCCGGCAGACAAACTGATTGGTACTATCCTGATAGAGCGCGCTTTTGATGTAATCTGTTTAGGAATTGTATTTGTGCTCGCTTTTATCAGCCAGTATGATGTTGTGGGCGGGTATGCTGCACAATTAATTCATGATGGATTTCAAAGTAAATCCGGCCAGTTTTCAGTCACCAAAATTGCTGTTACGCTTTCTGTGCTGGTACTGATTCTGCTGGCCATAAAAATCATATTCAAAAAATTCACCCATCTCAGTATTGTTACTGCCATTAAAAAGATCATCCAGGGTATTTGGGAAGGCCTGATCAGTATCCGCAAACTGCAACAGAAAGGACGGTTTATATTTTACAGCGCAGCCATCTGGACACTCTATGTGGCTGGCACCTGGGTTGGATTATGGGCAACTGCAGGAACAGCCAGTCTTGGGTTGCCGGCAGCAGTTTCGGCCCTCGCTTTTGCCAGTATTGGTATGATCATTACACCCGGTGGTATTGGAGCTTATGCATTCTTTCTGGCCAAAGTACTGGAGAAAAACGGGATCCCTTTTGAACTGGGCTTTGCCAACGGAACACTGCAATGGTTTGCACAATTCTTAATTGTATTAATAGTAGGTTTTTTATGTTTGGGTTTATTACCATGGTACAATAAAAAAGAGCAGCATGAAAGCGATAGAGGCAATCAATAAAAAAATATTTACAAAATCTGATTTGCAGAAACAGATAGCGGCCTGGCGCGTAGGCGGCAAAACCATTTCCTTTACCAACGGATGCTTTGATATTCTGCACGAAGGCCATGTTTTCTCTTTGAATCAGGCGGCAAAAGAAGCTGATTATCTGATAATCGGAGTAAACAGTGACTTAAGTGTAAAAAAACTAAAAGGCCCGGAACGCCCCATCAATAATGAACAAAGCAGATCATTATTACTGGCTAATCTCGCTGTAGTGGATGCCGTGGTTGTTTTTACTGAAGATACTCCGCTGGAACTCATAACAGCCCTGATGCCCGATGTTATTGTAAAGGGTGGCGACTATACCATCGAACAGATTGCCGGGGCCAGAGAAGTGCTGGCCAACGGAGGCCGGGTGGTAATAAATCCTATTGTGGAAGGATTCTCCACCACCGGCATCATTCAGCAGAT
>CALPNW020000219.1 GCA_943325035.2 Sphingobacterium thalpophilum
ACCCTGACGTCCTGCACGGCCCCTTAACTGACGGTCTACCCTTCTTGATTCATGGCGTTCTGTACCCAGAATTGCTAAACCACCGGCATCTTTAACACCAGGCCCCAGCTTAATATCGGTACCTCTTCCCGCCATATTCGTTGCAATGGTTACTGCACCGGCCAAACCGGCTTCGGCAACAATCTGTGCTTCTCTTGCATGCTGTTTGGCATTCAATACATTGTGTGGAATCTGTTTTTGACGAAGCATCCGGCTCAGCAACTCACTCACTTCAACCGAAGTGGTACCTACCAGCACCGGCCTGCCTGCTTCACGCATTTTGGCGATTTCGTCTATGACTGCTCCAAATTTTTCTCTCTTGGTTTTGAACACCAGATCCTGGTCATCTATTCTGATAGCCACCACATTAGTTGGTATGCTAACCACATCCAGTTTATAGATATCCCATAACTCCGCTGCTTCTGTTTCTGCCGTACCGGTCATACCGGCCAGCTTATGGTACATTCTGAAATAGTTCTGTAACGTAACAGTAGCATAGGTTTGCGTAGCCGCTTCGATCTTTACATTCTCCTTAGCTTCTATTGCCTGGTGCAAGCCATCCGAATAACGGCGGCCATCCAGTATACGACCTGTTTGTTCATCTACAATTTTAACACCCCCATCCATCACCACATACTCCACATCCTTATCGAACAAAGTGTAGGCTTTCAGCAACTGCTGCGCAGTATGAATACGATCTGCTTTCACAGAATACTCATTGATGATGGCTTCTTTTTTCTGCAGTTTTATATCCGCATCCATGGATGCATCTTTGTCTACCAAAGCAAGTGATAAACTGATATCGGGCAGAATAAAGAAAGTAGGATCTTCTCCTGAACCGGTGATCAGCTGAATCCCCTTATCGGTTAATTCTACTGAGTTGTTTTTTTCGTCGATATAGAAATACAATTCTTCATCGGCCTTAGGCATTTCCCGCTGCTGGTCTGCCAGATAATAGTTTTCTGTTTTCTGTAATTTCACCCGCATTCCAGGCTCACTTAAATATTTGATGAGCGCGCTGTTCTTGGGTAACCCTCTGTGGGCGCGGAACAACGCAAGACCTCCGTCTTTGGGATCGTCATTGCCTTCTGCTATTTTTTTCTTGGCCTCAGTCAGAAAATGCTGCGTAGCTCTTTTCTGCGCATCCACCAGTTTTTCAATTCTTGGTTTCAGTTCAAAAAATTGCTGTTCACCCGTCTGGTGACCAATAGGACCAGAAATAATCAATGGGGTTCTCGCATCATCAATCAATACACTATCCACTTCATCCACCATGGCAAAATGGTGTTTTCGCTGCACCATTTCTTCCGGACTGTGCACCATATTATCTCTCAGGTAGTCAAAACCAAATTCATTATTGGTGCCATAGGTGATGTCTGCCAGGTAAGCTTTTCTTCTGGCCTCACTGTTGGGCTCATGTTTATCGATACAATCTACTGTAAGACCCAGCCATTCAAAAATAGTTCCGTTCCACTCACTATCCCTTCGCGCCAGATAATCATTCACCGTTACTATATGTACACCCTCTCCTGCCAATGCATTGAGGTAAGCCGGCAAAGTAGAAACCAGTGTTTTACCTTCTCCGGTAGCCATTTCAGCAATTTTTCCGGAATGCAAAACGCTGCCACCAATCAGCTGAACGTCGTAGTGTACCATATTCCAGGTAACTGAACCTCCACCCGCAGGCCAGGTATTTTTGAACTCCACCTCGTTTCCGGAGATGGTTATATAATCTTTGCGAACACTGAATTCCCGGTCCAGCGGAGTTGCAGTAGCAGTGATGGTTGTATTTTCCTTGAAACGGCGGGCCGTTTCTTTGATAACCGCAAAAGCCTCCGGCTGAATTTCCGCCAGGGCCTCTTCAATTTTTTTATCACGGTCTTTCTTCAGCTTATCAATTTGCTGATAGATCTCGTCCTTTCCATGAATATCCGCCTGGGGCAATTCCTCGGCTGCCAGTTTCTTTGCTGCAATTTCTGCATCAACATCGGTAAGATGCTGCTGAATACGGGCCTTAAACTCGGTGGTTTTATTACGCAACTGGTCGTGAGTGAGTTGCTGATACTGCTGAAAAAACTCATTCGCTTTAACAACAATGGGCATCATCAGCTGCACATCTTTTTCACTTTTACTGCCGCCAAATAACTTAGAAATAAACTTCAACATATAATAATAGCTGTGATATGAAAAATTTTAACAGTCAAACAGCGTGCAAAAGATTTTTTTTAGTCAATTTGGCATTCTGATTGAGCGCCGGCAAAGGTAAGCTTTTGAATGGAGACCAACATGACCCCAAAAACTATTATACCATCTCTTTTTATTTTATTGGCTTTGTGCACCGCTAAGGCAGGGGCACAGAATAATTCGGTGGATTCAATGGCAACCGTTCAACCGGTGCCGGATAGCACCAAACAGCCTGCCACAGACAGTTCCCAAAAGCATTTTTCAGACTCACTTGCCGCCGACCGGATCAATAAGAACAAAACCAATATGACCATTCTGGCAGCCTGGGCGGGCATCAATATCATCCAGGGAAGCATTTCTGCAACCAATGCCCAAGGCAGTGACCGGTATTTTTTCAGGATGAACAGCTACTGGAATCTGGTGAATCTGGGGATAGCCACTTACGGACTGGTGATGGTAAGAAAGCAATTGCAAAAAACGATCAGTTTTACAGATAACTTCCGGGAACAGCAGAAAACCGAAAAAATCCTGTTGCTGAACACCGGTTTGGACGCTGCTTATATAGCAACCGGGCTTTTCCTGAAGGAACGGGGCGCCAGACTGGCCAGTGAGCAGAACTCCGGATTTGGCAATAGTCTGATCCTGCAAGGCGCATTTTTACTGGTCTTTGACCTGGTTCAGTATGGGAATCACCGGAAAAACGGCAAATTACTGGAGCAGCAGATGGGAAACCTTCAACTGACGACTACCGCCAACGGGATTGGCATTGCCTATCATATTAAATAAGCCAATTACTTTATTGGAATTTATACGCCTTTCTGCTACTTTTGCAGCCCAAAACACTTCTAATATATGGCCGGTCAATTAAAAGAGGTTAGAAACAGAATCAAAAGCGTACAAAGTACCCAGCAGATTACCAAGGCAATGAAAATGGTAAGCGCTGCAAAACTTCGTCGTGCCCAGGATTCCATTACACAGATGCGTCCTTATGCGAGAAAATTACAGGAAATGCTCAGCAATATTGTTAGCAGCATTGAAGGGGGGATGACGATGGCACTGGCAGAAGAAAGAACAGTGGAAAAAGTATTGCTGATTGTTGTTACCAGTGACCGGGGATTATGCGGAGGATACAATGCCAACCTGATCAAGTTAACCAAGAGTACGATTGCTGAGAAATACGAAGCACAGTGGAAAAAGGGAAATGTGGCCATCTGGAACATTGGCAAGAAAGGATTTGAAGGATTAAACAAATCAGGATACAAGACAGACGCCACTTTTAAAGATATTTACCTCCACCTGAATTTTGAAGCGGTGCAGGAAGCTGCACAGGCTGCTATGAAGGCTTTTGAGAATAAGGAATTTGATGCCATTGAAATCATCTACAGTGAATTCAAGAATGCAGCTACGCAGGAATATACTGCAGAGCGCTTTCTGCCAATTCCTAAAGTAAACAAGGTTGCCGGCAAGAAAAAGTCTGATTTTATTTTTGAACCGGCCAAAGAGGAACTGATTGCAGAACTGATGCCGAAGATCCTGAACACCCAATTGTTCAAAGCAGTATTAGATGGTAGTGCCAGCGAACATGGAGCAAGAATGACCGCTATGGATAAGGCCAGTGAGAACGCCAATGAACTGCTCAAATCGCTCAAAATCAGCTACAACCGTGCCCGCCAGGCCGCTATTACCACAGAACTTACAGAAATCGTGAGTGGTGCAGCTGCATTACAGGGATAAAAAGATATATTTAAACATGGAATTAAGCGAAATCATCCCTCATATTGAGGTCCTCATTTTTGCAAGTGAGAAGCCATTAACATCTCTTGATATTGTTGAGCTGATCAACAATAGTTTTGGATTTCTGGAGGAACGTGTTTCCTTAGACCAGGTGGAGAGTGCAGTAGAGGGTATCCGCGAAAAATACAATTCTGAGTTCTATCCATTTGAAGTACGCGAAAGCGGAGGCGGATGGCAGTTCCTTA
>CALPNW020000220.1 GCA_943325035.2 Sphingobacterium thalpophilum
ATCCGCAACTTGTCTGGCTACATATAAAGCGCCCTCGTTTGCATTTATACAAATTTTGACGTCTATTTTTTCAAAAGAATCTACCATGGAGTGTTGATTTTGAGTAGCTAAAATAAGCCTGTTTTAGCAGAATATGACATAAATACTCGTTAAAACCGCATATAAACGCATCTATTTTGCGGGTTTGTTGTAATTAGCTCCCCATAATGCATATCTCTTGGTTTGCTGTAGCATTCTTTGCTGAAAATTCCCCCAGTTTCGGCTTTCTTTAGAACTCCAGAGAACTTCACTCAAGGCGCTCATTCTGGGAAAGATCATGTATTCCACTTTACTGGAATTGGTGATGTACTCAGTCCAAACATTCGCCTGTGCACCCAATACATATTTTTCATTTTCAGGGCCCAGGTCTTTGGGAACCGGTTCGTATCCGTATACTTTTTCGAGAGTCGTATATCCGCCGATAGTTACAGAGTCTTCCGGTTTATTTTGGGCGTGGTCAAAATACATCCATTCGCCCGGAGTCATAATTACCTGGTGCTTCTGTTTAGCGGCTTCAATGCCTCCTTTTTCACCTCTCCAGCTCATCACCAGTGCATTTGGTGCCAATCCTCCTTCGAGTATCTCATCCCAGCCAATGATCTGTTTGCCTTTTTTATTCAGGTATTTTTCGATGCGCTGAATAAAGTAGCTCTGCAGGCCATGTTCATCTTTAAGGTTCTTGTCTTTTATGAGTTGCTGACAAAATGCAGATCTCTTCCAGGATTCTTTAGGGCACTCGTCTCCGCCAATATGTATGTATTTAGAGGGGAACAAAGCAATCACTTCATCAAATACATTCTCCAGAAAAGTAAAAGTGGTTTCGGTAGGAGCAAATACATCTTCAAATACCCCCCAGGTTTGTTGCACCTGTTTGCCTTCGGTAGTGCCGTTCCAGGCGGTTTTAACCGGATGTTTGGTAGATTCTTCCGGAAAACAGCTCAGCTCCGGATAGGCAGCTATTGCAGCAGAAGAATGGCCGGGCAATTCAATCTCCGGAATCACGTCTATGTATCTGTCTGCAGCATATTTTACCACTTCACGGATCTGATCCTGTGTGTAAAATCCTCCGTATTGGGTATTGGTATTGCCTGTTCCGGGGTAACGGCCAACAGTCGTTCCATTTCTGGTACTACCTACCGAGGTAAGTTTTGGATATTTTTTGATCTCTATTCTCCAGCCCTGGTCTTCGGTTAAATGCCAGTGAAAAGTATTCATCTTATGAAGTGCAATGAAATCGATGTACTTCTTAATAAAGTCTACCTGAAAAAAGTGTCTGCCTACATCCAGATGCATCCCTCTGTATGCAAAACGTGGCCGGTCGGCTATTGTTAACTGAGGAATAGTTAATGGAGCTGTGGTGGTTAAAGGCAAAACCTGAATGAACGACTGAACGCCATAAAAAACCCCGCTGGCGTTATCTCCGCCAATATAGGCCTTGTCTTTGCTGATCTCCATATCATATGCCCCGGCAACAGGATGTCCGATTTTATCATAGTTCAAAATGATATTACCGGTAT
Organism: Sphingobacterium thalpophilum; assembly: GCA_943325035.2. Taxonomy (GTDB): domain Bacteria; phylum Bacteroidota; class Bacteroidia; order Chitinophagales; family Chitinophagaceae; genus Sediminibacterium. The sequence continues at coordinate 1,557 of CALPNW020000220.1, forward strand.
ATCTGCCGGTGGTTTCTATCTTTAATTGCAGGCCGTATATTTTTTTAATATAGTCCTGTAAAAAGACCGCGCTATTTTTCAATCCTCCGCCTAATACAAGAATTTTTGTTGCAGAAGTAATGGAAAAATTCCCTTTACCTACTGTAAGTTTAGTGGGTTGGGGAATGATTGATACGTCCTGTGCTTGCATGCAGAGTGCGGGTATCAGTAAGATCAGGGTTAGGATTTTTTTCATAGCGGTTATTGCTTTCAATTTTGGCAATGCCTGAAATTAAAAAAGATTCCCCATTCGGGGAATCTTTTTATACAAGAATATCAATTTAAGAACCTTAGTTCACTTTGGTTAACTTGATCAGGTTGGTTGGCAGGTGCATAGAAACAGGGGTACTTCCTGTATTTACTACTACGTCTCCGGTTTTAATGAATCCTCTTTCTTTCAGAATATCAATCTGGTCCTGCACAATATTATCCAGACTTTCTTCCTCCGAATAATGGAATGCCCTAACGCCCCAGCTCAAACTCAGCTGGTTAACCAGTGTTTTCTCCTTGGTAAAAATATACAGGGGAGAAGAGGGTCTGTAACTGCTGAGCATAAATGCGGTATAACCACTCTGGGTCATTCCGATCAGTGCACTTGCATCTACATCGTCTGCCATCTTACAGGCATTGTAACAAATGGCATCACTGTGAAAGGAAGGGGAATGCGGCTGCGGTTTCAGGTCTTCTGAACGGTTGTAGCGGTATTCTTTTTTCTCTACCTCTGCAATGATCTTTCTCATGGTTTCCACTACCAGTACCGGATATTTTCCGGCAGCAGTTTCGCCACTCAGCATTACCGCATCAGCACCTTCCAGTACTGCATTGGCAACATCGGTGATTTCACTACGGTTCGGTTTAACCCTTTCCATCATGCTCTCCATCATCTGGGTGGCCACAATTACAGGCTTGGCTCTGTGAATACATTTACGGATCAGCTCTTTCTGTATCAATGGGATCTTCTCCACCGGCAATTCAACACCCAGGTCTCCGCGGGCAACCATGATACCGTCACTTTCTAAAATAATATCCCTGATATTCACCAGGGCTTCCGGCTTTTCAATTTTAGCAATGATCTTGGTTTTACTGTTCTTTTCGTCCAGCTTGCTTCTGAGTATAACAATGTCTTTTACACTTCTTACAAAGCTCAGGGCAACCCAGTCACATTTCTGTTCTATAATAAATTCCAGATCGGCAAGATCCTTTTCTGTAAGGGCCGGAAGGGAAATTTTTGTATCGGGCAGATTGATTCCTTTTTTAGAAGACAGGATTCCACCTAAAGTAACCAGTACTTTTACGTCTCCGTTCTTCTCAATGCCACAAACTTTTACTTCCAGTTTGCCATCATCAATCATGATAATATTACCCATGGTAACATCACCGGCCAGATTAGGGTAGGATACATAGATCTTTTCGAGCGTGCCTATGCATTTCTGATTGGTGAACGTAAGAACATCGCCTTCTTTTACATCAAGCGCATTGTTCTCAATTTCGCCTACACGCAGTTTAGGCCCCTGAAGATCTGCCAGTATTGCAATATTATAAGGTTGTGTGCTGTTGATATTTCTGATATGCTCTATAATAGCCAGTTTGTCTTCGTGGTTTCCGTGAGAGAAGTTCAGTCTGAATACGTTTACGCCTGCTTTTACCAGATCCAGCAGCTTTTCGTAAGTGTCGCATGCAGGTCCTACAGTAGCAACTATTTTAGTTCTGTGAGCAACGTGTTGAACACCTGCTTCTTTGTCCATATGCTTGTGAAGGTATTTGTCTAGGTTCTTTGACATGGTGTTTATCTGTTGTTGAGTGATTACGATTTAGCTGGCAAGGATCTTAACGATTCTCAACCAGTCTTCTGAAATAATATTTTTTGCTTTTACTGCGTTGTTGAGTGGTGTGTATTGCAGCTTATTGTTTACGATACCTACCATTACATTGTGTTTGCCGTTAATTAAACACTCTACTGCAGCAAAGCCCATTCTGCTGGCAATCAGGCGGTCTAAACAGGAAGGAGATCCTCCTCTTTGTATATGGCCTAAAATACAAACCCGGACATCTGCTTTTGGTAAACGTTGTTTAATGACAGACGCTATTTCATTGGCTCCTCCAAATTTTTCTCCTTCAGCAACTACCACCAGGTTCACCAGTTTTTGTCTTTTTTCCTTTTCGGAAAGAGAACTGATCAATAGCTCTATATCGGTTTTTGTTTCGGGAATCAGAATATTTTCCGCACCGGTAGCAATACCGCTGTGAAGGGCAATATATCCTGCATCTCGTCCCATTACTTCAACAATGAATAAGCGGTCGTGCGCATCTGCGGTATCGCGGATCTTATCGATGGCCTCTACTGCGGTATTAACTGCAGTATCAAATCCTATGGTAAAATCACTGCCTGCAATGTCTTTGTCGATTGTTCCTGGTAATCCGATACAGGGTATGTCAAATTCATTGCTGAATTTCTGGGCACCTTTAAAACTACCGTCTCCGCCAATGATCACCAATCCGTTGATGCCTCTTTTTTTCAGGTTGTTGTAAGCGATTTTACGTCCTTCAGGTTCAAGAAACTCCAGGCTTCTTGCTG
>CALPNW020000221.1 GCA_943325035.2 Sphingobacterium thalpophilum
GATTGATACGCTGGAAACATTAACCGAAGAAGATCTTAGCCGAACAGTTACCATCAGAACCGAACCCCTGAAAGTATATGATGCAGTTCTTCGTCAGCTAGCCCATTACCCCTATCATGTAGGCCAGATCGTATACATCGGCAAAATGATTCAAAAGCAGCAATGGACCTCATTGAGTATTCCCAGAGGCAATAGTGAAGCCTACCTTGAGCAGGTGAAAAAAGAACAACAGCAATAAGATAGAGGGCTTGTATACATTCACCACTCGTTAGCGTTACGTGCCATTCATGATTCCTTTTGGGTATTATTCATAGAATTTTAAAGCAGCTGCTTTTTTCTCAAATAGTAGTTTTCCGGAACGATACATTTTTTGAAAATCCCAGGAAGCAGCATCACTGCCAATGGGAATAAAATGGTCCTGTGACAGAGCATATTTAAACTGGCCTGTTCCTCCTACCAATCCCCCGTCTCTCCAGAGTAACATATAGGAGATCTGGTGACTGCCAATACCCTTCATCAGCTTACCGGTAAACCACTGAGGATAAGGGGTATTCAAATACCCTGTTTCTGCCAGTGCAGGAATTTTATTTCTTTCTTTAGCAAGTGTTGTTAGAATATCCAGCCGGTGACTGAGTGTGGTTTCAAACTGATCGCTGTTGGCAGGATCACCATACTGGTACATATCAAAACTCATGATATCTACATATTCATTACCGGGATAGCGTTGTAGGTATTCCTCTCTGCTCTCAAATTTTTCCGGATTATACGCATATAAAATATTATGAACATTCCGCCCTTTGCTCAGATGGTCTACCGTGAATCGCCAGAGTGCCTTAAACTCATCCGGGCTGCAAACATTCTGGCACCACCAGAACCAGTTACCGGTAAATTCGTGATAAGGTCTAAAAATTACAGGAATTGGTTCGCCTTTCTCATCTTTCAGATCCAATATAAAATCAGCTACCCGATCCAGCCATAATTTAAACAATTCATGTCTGGAACCTCCAGGCACAATGGCCGTTACAGCTCCTCCGGTAATATCCCACGCATTTTTGCCGGTAAGCGGATGATTGGCATGCCAGCTGATGGTAATGATCCCTCCCCGCTTATACCCTTCTTTAATAAATTCTTTCATTTTATTAAAGGGCACACTATCGAGATTGCACATTTCACCCAACTCCAGATTGCCCAGCTCCCACCCATACATAGCCGGATACTCACCTACCGCATCCCTGGTTGAACTTTTGCCGGGCACATATTCCCAGCCCATTCCATAAGCCAGATCATCCTGGTGCCCAAACAAAATCCCTTCCGGCAAATTTTTCAACAGATTTTTATAGAGATTCTGTGTTTTCCGGGTAGCCAACGGATCTGCAGTACTAAGGTTTTGTGAAAATACAGGCATAGAAAAAACTAAGCTGAATAAAATAAAAAATAGCTTGACCATAATGTGCTTTTACTGGAACCATTCATTAAATCGGGCAAGGTCTACGTTCCCCCCGCTAAGAATAATTCCTGTTTTTTTACCGGCAAATAACTGCTTGTTCTTTAAAACTGCAGCCAGGGGTACCACGCAACTGGGCTCTACCACAATTTTCATTCTCTCATATACCAATTTAAGTGCCGCTTTTATTTCCTCATCAGAAACAGTAAGAATATCTTTAACGTGTTCGCGGATAATTCCAAGGGTTTGTTCACTCAGTGTGGTCATTAAACCATCTGCTATTGTTTTAACATAAGGGGCTTTTTCTACCTTACCCGACCTGAAACTCAGGATTGCATCAGCTGCGCCTTCCGGCTCTCCGGCATATACTTCTATAGCAGGATTAAAATAATGTGCGCCCAGTGAAGTACCGGACAATAAACCACCGCCCCCAACAGGAGCAATCACTGCATCCAGATCTGGCACTTCTTCCAGTAATTCCTTAACACAGGTTGCCTGACCGGTAATTACCCGGTAATCATCGTAGGGATGTATAAATTCTGCTCCTGTTTCGTCAATTATTTTTTGAACCGCGGCTTCTCTTGCAGCCTGATTGGGTTCACAAAAGGTAATCTCTGCTCCATAGCTTTTAACGCCATTCACTTTTACCTGCGGAGAAGTACTTGGCATTACGATATAAGCTTTGGCACCCAGTTCCTTTGCTGCAAAGGCAATCGCCTGTGCATGATTACCGGAAGAGTGAGTGGCTATTCCGTTTTTTAACTTATCGGCAGTCAGAGAAAGAGTGGCATTCATTCCACCCCTGATTTTAAATGCACCGATCTTTTGAAAGTTCTCGCATTTAAAAAACAACTCCGTTCCTGCCAATGCATTGATGCTTTTATTGGTTAGCACCGGTGTTCTATGAATATATGGTTGAATAATGAGATGTGCTCTTTCGATGTCTTCTTTAGTTATTTTTTTCATGTGTTTATTTTACTGCGGCGATGCACTCTATTTCAACTGCAGCACCATAATTAAATTCCTTACAGGGAACAATGATCCTGGCAGGTTTGTGGTTGACCATAATTGCAGAAAAGGTTTCATTTACTTCAGGCCAATGCGCAATATCACTTACGAAAATGCTCACTTTTAAAATATGGTGCAGATCGGAACCAGCCGCAAGCAGAATTTGTTCCACATTGTACATGCACTGTGTAACCTGCTCTTTAATGGTGGTGAGCACTGGCGTTCCGTTTACATCGAGCGGAAGCTGTCCGGAAACATATACAATCCCATTGTGTACAACACCGGGGGAATAGTGCCCTTTGGGCTTTACAATGGTATCAGGAGAAAGGAATTCTATTGGCATATTTCCGCTTTTAGCACTTTCCCGTAAATTACCAATTAAATGGTGATTACCAAACTATTGTCCTGAGATGACTTTAACTTTTTTTCTGATGGCTTTCCCCCAAACCTTGTACCCATCCTCATTGTAGTGTAATTTATCATCCCGGTACAAAGAGGTAACAGGTCTTCCATCCTTTCCTAAATATTGATCAGTAGAATCAATATAGAAAAGATGGGGATTATTTTCACAGTATGCTTTTATCAATGAATTGGCTTCCTGAATCTTATCCCAAACTAACCAGCGCTTTTCACTGGGAGAAATAGCCAACCATGTGATTGGCATAACCGGATATTTGTCCCGTACCACTTTTACCATATATTTAAACAGTTCTACTACCTGATCCGGCGTTTTATCTTTTTCTCCTGCAACAATGTCATTACCTACATAAACAAAAAGTGCCTTTGGATTATGCGGATACACAATTCTTTTTACATAATAGGCAACATCTCTCAGATTACAGCCGCCAAATCCCCGCTGAATAACAGATTTGTATTTTAAATCTTCACTGATATTTTTCCAGTAGCGTATATAGGAGCTCCCCAAAAACATAATAGCGTTATTGCCATAATTTTCAACTGTATTTAAACTATCAAAGGCAGTAATATCTTTTTCCCAGCGGAAAACTCCCTCTTCACTTTTCCCTCTGTTAATTTTAAGTTGTGTATACAACCATGCCGACATCGATTGAATACAACTGTCCTGTTTTAGTTTATTATTATCCAGTGTATGCCCTGCATTAATAAATGGTCTCCAACCTGTTGGCACACCCACTTCCAGGCATCGCTGGTACAGTATATAGCTGCCATACTTAAATCCATGATAATCATAGGAGCTATCAAAAGGAACCGTTTTATCTGCTGTACCGGAAGTAGTGAACAGCGGTGCGTCGTATTTGTTGATCCATTTATAATCTGGCATAGCGCCCCATGCATTCAATACCCCATGAACTTTGGAGGAGTATCCTTCATTACCACCAGCGCCTTCCAGACTTCCCCATTTTTTTACATCTACTTCCAGCGGAATATCCTGTTCATCCATGTAGGCAATGGCCATACATGTTTTAGAGCCTGCTGAGCTTCCGGTAATAAAAATCTGCGTGGTATCAATTCCATAAATTCCGGCATACCTCCTGAAAAAGCGGATAGCAGCTTTACCATCCTGCTGTGCACGGTACATTGCTTCAAAATAATCTTTATTGGAATTGTCACTACCAACTCCAAGCCGGTAATCTATGGTAGCTGTTACATAGCCTTTTTTTGCGAAATTGTTGCATACCATCGAACTGTACGCTCCTGATCTGCTATTA
>CALPNW020000222.1 GCA_943325035.2 Sphingobacterium thalpophilum
ACTATGCCTGCTCAGTTCAAATAACATCAGCCTGCCCAGTAAATGATTGCTGTTCCAGCTATGCACCGGCATTGCCCGCTCATACTTTCCGGGTGCTATTTCTTTTCTGCTCAACCCATAGTGTTCAATATAATTAACCGCTTCCAGCAAACCGATACCTATGGCCGCTGCCAGCCAGTAATACAATAATAGCTGCAGGCCAAAGAAATAGCCGATCAGTACAAGAAATGAAAATTGAATGAGGGTATACCGGACCATTTCATTGTGCAGGCTGATGATGTCATTTCCTTTACGGACTGTTTCTTTATTGGCGATCTGCCATGCACCCAAATAGGAATAAAGAATGGTTCTTGGATAAAAAGCATAGAGGCTCTCCCCCAATCTTGAACTTGCAGGATCTTCTGCTGTGGCCACCCGCTTATGATGCCCTTTATTGTGTTCAATAAAAAAATGGAGATACTGCGAACTCAATAGTAACATCTTCGCTAAAAATTGTTCCAACTTACCCGGGCGATGGCCCAGTTCATGACCTACATTGATACCAAAAATACCACACAGCAATCCCATACTAAAGATCCTGCCCGTATAATCAACCCATGTTAATCCGGGTGTTTGCAACGAAAATAAAAACAGGATAACCGATGCATATTGAAAAAAAACTACCGCATACAACAGATAATCAAACCGGTTATCGAGACGCGCCACTTCCTCTTCGGCCTGTTCCATATTTTCAGTATCCGGCTGCAGGAATAATTCAACAAAAGGTATGAGCACATAGGTCCAGAGCAGGGGTAAAAAGCATACCCAGCCCCTGCCGGTAAAAGACAGCCAGGCCAATGAAAAAATAATAAGGGGCGAACAGTATTTAAATACCCTCCAATGCATTGAACTTGTTTTGATAAATATAACAAGATTAGGACATCAGAACTTCATCACCGGAATTGTATTTCCTTCCCAGGCAGGAAACAGGATTTTATTGTTATTGATCTTTAGGTGCGCATTGGCAACCGAACTGAATACCGATCTGAAATCGGTACTTACCGGAAGATCCCTTCCATCTTCCAGTTCTTCTTTGGCCAGAGACTTCATATTATTATATACCGTTCCTCCCTGCACATCATTGCCCAAAACAAATAGACAACTGCCCCTGCCATGATCGGTACCACCGGTTCCATTCTGGTGTACGGTTCTGCCAAATTCGGTCATGGTCATTACAGTAACGTCATCCTGATAAGTACCCAGGTCTTTGTAGAAAGCAGCAATAGAATCGCCAAAGTCTTTTAAATTTCTGGCAAATGCGCCGTTGGCCGTTCCCTGATTAAAATGGGTGTCCCATCCTCCGCTTTCCGCAAATGCCACTTCCAGACCCACATTCATTTTTACCAGAATGGCAATCTGCTTGAGTGAATTGCCCAATGGAGAAGCAGGATATATCACCCCCTCTGAGGGCTTGTATGCCCTGATTTCTTTGAGGTTGAGCATTTTAATGGCATCAAAACTTTCCTTTCCTGTTTTGTTCAGAATTCCGCTGGATGTTTGGTCGTATAATTCTTCAAAAGATTTTGCCGCAAGATTAGCTGCCATTGGATTACCTCTCATCTGAATAGCAAAATCCTGCAGATTGCTGATCGCCAATGATTCCTCGTCTCCGTAAAAGCTCCGGGGCATTGCGTTGGTAATACTAACGGCCCTGAAAGGGGTGGAGTCATGACCCATTAAACCCACTGCCCTGTTCAGCCATCCGCTGGAAGTACCTTTGTTAAAAGGTGTTCCGGACTCCATATAATCCTGTGCATCAAAGTGACTGCGGGTAGTATTAGGACTTCCAACACCATGTACAATAGCCATTCTTTTGTCGGAGAAATAGGGAAACAAACTCTCTAATGCAGGATGTAAACCAAAGCGTCCGTCCAGATCAAATAATTTTCCTTCGCTGGCAGCAGGACTCATGAATAAATTCGGTCTGGCTGTTTTAAACTGAACATCCGAATAGGGAGATACCGCCATCAATCCATCCATGGCCCCCCGCTGAAAAAGGCATACCAGCACTTTCCCTTTTTTATAATTGATGCTCATTTTTTGAGACGCTGCTGCTCTTGCAATAAAAGAGGGTAATCCTCCTCCCAGCCCTGTAGCAAACAATGCCATTGCTCCCGATTTCATGAATGCTCTTCTGTTGGTCATGATTATGTTTTTATGGGTATTGATTTTACTGATGCTGAGTGCCTTACTTCCTTTGAAATTCGGGCGACCCGATAATGATGCCTGCAACCTGTGCCATCGGATTATTTGTTCCGGCAGTATAAGGCATCGCCATGGGCCGTTTGGAATTTCTGGCAAGCGCTTTTCGTTCCTGATTTTTATTGCCCCTTTGTGCCTGACTCATTTCCGGATTATCCTCTTTCGGATCGCCGGCAGCGGCTGCAATTTTTGTACTGATATTTACGTCTTTCACCAGAGGCAATAATCGTTTGATATTTTCTTCCTGATTTCTTTGTGGTAATAAAACAGCACTGAAAACCACTAATGCATTTTCAATGCTTTCTGGTTCGTGGTAATTGTTCAACTGCGCCCAGTTCATGGTAATACCCGGAATTTTTTGAGTGGCAAAAGCCAGTCCGAAATTCATCCGGTTTAACAACGAACCGGTATTGATCCAGTAAGCTGCTTTATCCGGAAATCCGGTTGGCGCCTGGTAATAATAAAAGCGCTGCCCCATTCTGGAACACCAGTTAAAGACCTGAAAGGGATCCTGCACATCGGCATGTGTGGCGCGGATAGCGCTGATGGCCAGTTCAAAAGGAGATTTTACCTTTTCATGGGCATTGGCAGATTTCCAAAAATCACTGTGGCCGGCCATCGTAATAAGTATACTTTTTATATCGCCCTTTGTGGCAATAAATGTTGCAGTCATTTTACTGATCAGATCTGTTGAAGGTGAATCTGCAACAAATCTGGTAGCCAGTTTTTTACAGATAAAAGCTGCTGTAGACCGGTGAGTACCCAGCAGCTCCAGTACGCGTAACCCTTCGTCATAGCCTCCGCCTGCCGGAAAAACCTGCCCCAGTATCAGCTTCTCTTTGTTGTCGTGCTTGTCGGCCCGGAACATAAAATCATTGTCAAAAACAAATCCTTTTTTCTCCAGCTGCGGCCGGCCAATTCTTTCCAGCATTTTTTGCTGATTAACACCACCTCCGTATCCGGCATTCGGATAAAGGGTCCATCCGGTTAAAGCCCTTGCCACTTCTGTAACATCTTTTTGGGTATACCCTCCATCTACTCCCATCGTATGCAATTCCATGATCTCCCGTGCATAATTTTCATTCAGCCCTTCAGTCTTTTTTACATTGGCGATCTGCTTCATCAATTTTGCCTGATTCTGCATGGTACTATCCTGCATCATTTCATTGATACGGCGCTCCTGTCTTTTTTGAATCTGGGTAGCTAACCTGGGATTACCCAAATTATTGTCATTACTTACGCTCGATGCATTGTCCAGAAATTCCAGCATAGCAGGATGTTTGGCAGTTGCTTCCAGTAATTTACCAAAGCTGCTTAATGCATTCGAACGGATGGCATCCCTTTCATAGGTCAGTACATATTGCTGAGACTGGTTCTTGGTGAGGGATACATTAAAATGATTGAACCAGAAATCAGTTAATACCTCTCTTAACTGGTTGTTGCTGTAAGCAGCGAGGATTACTTTTTGATGAATGAGTTGTTTGTGCAGTTCAACAACCGGCTTTAGCCCCATACTATCCATGAAGCCCCTGATCATATACCTGTATTCCGGTGTATTGGCAGCCACCCTGATACTGTCTCTTTTCACCAGCCCTTTGCTCACTGCCATCTGTAATACCTGATCTGGTCTTACGAAGGTATTTACGGTTTGTGTATTTGTCATGCCCAGTGCCTCATATCCTACAGCCAGTCTTTTGTTGGCCTCGTCATCCGGCAGGGCTGCATCCAGTTGTTCCTGCAACCATTTTTCCAGCCCCATCGAAACCACCACATCAATCGCTCCCGGAGTTGCACCAAAACTAAATCTGTTGAGTAAATGCGCAGCTGCCTGCTCTTTGTTCAGCCCTGCTTTAGCATAGGGCAAACTGATCCTCGGAGAATTAGCGG
>CALPNW020000223.1 GCA_943325035.2 Sphingobacterium thalpophilum
CCAACGTTTTTACTGGCAGAAGGGAATCCGCTGCTCGGTGCGGTACTGATATTAGGTACCAGAAGATCTGTTACCTGTTTGTTGTAATAGTTGAAAGTGATCTGTAATCTGTTATCCAGCATAGAGATATCGGTACCAATCTCCAGTTCTTTCTGACGTTCAGGTTTCAGGTCTGAACTGATTGTAGTAGACGTTGAAGTAAGACTTGTTCTACCCAGAAAAGGGGATACGTTGTAAATATTGAAACGGTCGAATGCGCCAATACCGGTAAGGTTTCCGCTTTCTCCATAAGCAGCACGGATCTTGAATGTATTTACATATTTACCCAGTGCGGATTTTTTAAAATACTCGCTTTCAGAAATTACATAGTTACCACTTACTTTAGGGTAGAAGAAGTTTCTGTTGCTTTTGTCAAATACACTGGAGCCATCAATTCTACCTGCTACAGTTACAAAGAACTGGTTGTTGAATTTAAAGTTCTGCTGTAAGAAAAAACCGCGAACTGCACGTTCACTGCGGCCGTCTGCATTGGGTAATAAGGTACTACCACCGGTTGCAGTTGAAATGCCCGGTAACAAACCACGGCTTTGTGCAAGAATATACTGAGACTTTTCATATTGCTCTGAATAACCCAATTGTGTTACAGAAGACAATTTAGAAGTAATCTGGGCAGAATAAGTAAGGTTCAGATCATGGTTAAAGAAAGTGGAGTTAAAACTTGCTGCACTTGCATAACCATTTTGAGTAGGGTCCAGGCTTAACCCACCACCATAAAAGCCAGGGCTGGCATTGTAGGTGAACGGTGGAATGTAGGTGGTACCATTCTGGTTGATATTATCCAAACCTGCTGAATAGTCTATTACCAGCCCTCTTACAGGGAATAATTTAAAACCGATATTGGAAATGGTTCTGCTGGTAAGATTCTTTTGTTTGATGTCATTAACAACAGTCAAAGGATTCAACCTGCCTCTTTCACCTACAGCCAGTAAGTTGCCATTGGCATCTCTGTTGTAGATATTGTGGAAGTTACCAATGATGGTCATGGAGTTGATCGGCGAAAAGAAGGTATTGCCATCCGGCTTTTCATTAGTAGCATTATTGGTATAGTTGATACCTGCATTCCAGGAGAACCATTTGGTTAAATTATTATCGAGGTTCAATCTGAAACCAAACCGGGTATTGTCTGTTCCTCTGATGATCCCCTGATTGTTGTTATAGTTCAATGAAGCGAAATACCTCATTTTATCCTGGCCACCGGTGATAGACACGTTATTGTCTGTACCGTAACCGGTTCTGAAAATGTCATCCTGGTAATCGTAACGGGTTACAGGAGTTGTGCTTGTTAAAAATGGTGCTGTGATCAGGTCTTGTGTTAATGCACCTGCACCGTCTGTAGGTCCGCCAAATTTAGTACCGGCAGTATTTAATATCAGTCTTTTTCTCAACTCATTTACATTCACTTTGGTACTGAAAGTAACTTTTGGCGCTCCGGTACTTCCTCTCTTGGTAAAGATCTGTACTACACCTGCACTTGCACGGCTACCATATATTGCAGCAGCAGCAGCACCGTTCAACACCTCAATGCGGTCGATATCGTTCGGGTTGATATCTACCATTCTGTTTTGGCCTACGCTTCCGGTTGCATCATAATCTGCAGATGCATTGGTTACTCTGGCATTGGAGTTATTGATAATTACTCCGTCGATGATGTACAAAGGATCTGATGAACCAGAGATAGAGCTTACTCCTCGCAGCTTAACACTCATGCCGCCTGCAGGGTCTCCTGAGTTTTGGGTGATCTGTGCTCCGGGTACCTTGCCCTGTAAAGAAGCAATGGCATTGGAAGATCCTGAATTAGCGATCTGGCTTCCTTTAACTGTTCCGATAAAGTTACCCAATTGCTTTTTGGTGGTACCCTGTGAAGTACCTGTTACCACTACTTCATCGAGTCCGGTAGCGTCTTCTTTTAAAACTGCATCAAAACTGAAACTGCCATTGATGCTTGTTACCGTGATTGTTTTTTCTTTAGAGCTGAAACCAACAGAAGATACAACAACGTCGTATTTTCCGTTTTTCAAATTTGCAGTTAACTGGTAAACACCTTCGTTGGAAGAAGCAGTTCCGGAACCGGTGTTTTTAATTTGAATTGATGCACCCGGAACAGGCAGTCCCTTAGCATCTGTTACTTTTCCCTTGATAACTGTTTGGGCTTGTGAGCCAATCGTCAGGAAAATGCCAAGCATCAGCGTGATTGCTTTGGGCACAACCCTTAGTTTGCCATTGTTAAATTTCATATGCGTATCGTTTAGGTGGTTCGGAAATTCTATACAATATAATAATATTGCGGGAATATTCAAATAGCCTGCAATTTCTTTCAAAAAAGCTGCAAAAAGATGCAAATTATATGAATGGTAAGTTTAATCCGGTAGGAGGCTAAACTGTAGGTTTCTTCTGATTCCATCGAATCTGGCCCGCTTGAGGGGGCTGGATTTAAAAACGGCATTAAACTGCACTTCTGTTATTTCCAGCCATTCATCATGGCTCATCTGTAAAATTTCAGGAATCGGGGAAAATGCTGGTTCATGATGGGGTTTACTGAACCTGTTCCATGGACACACATCCTGACAGGTGTCACAACCAAACATCCAATTATTAAACTGTCCTTTCATGGACTCCGGAATAAGGGCATCTTTTAGTTCAATGGTAAAGTAGCTGATGCACTTACTTGCATTAATCACTTTGTTCTCCAGGATTGCATTGGTAGGACAGTGATCGATACATTTGGTACAGGAGCCGCAAAAATCTTTGGCAAAGGGATTATCATAAGCCAGCTCTATATCTACGATTAAGGTGGCAATAAAGAAAAAAGAGCCCTGTTGTTTATTAATCAGGTTTCCGTTCTTGCCAATCCAGCCCAATCCGCTTTTTAATGCCCAGCTTCTTTCCAGCACAGGGGCAGAGTCTACAAACCCTCTGCCGTTAAAATTGCCTGCATACTCACGGGCTTGTTCCATGAACTGGTGCAACTGACTCCGGATTATTTCGTGATAATCCTTTCCCCATGCATATTTGGCAATGCCCGGCGTATCCGGTTGCTGTTGTGCAGATGGGAAATAGTTTTTCAGTAAAGTGATCACAGACTTTGCACCGGGTACCAGTTTTTTTGGATCAACCCTAAGATCGAAGTGGTTTTCCATGTACTGCATTTTACCATGCATGCCCTGTGCAAGCCATTTCTCCAGTCTTCTTGCGTCATCATCGAGTTGTTCCGCTTTGGCAATACCACAATAATCAAATCCTAGTTTACCGGAAAGCTGCTTGATGAATTGTGTATTGTTAATGATTGATGACATTCTGTGGCAAAACTAATGTTAAGCGTTCAGTAATTACTCAGCGTGTAAAATATGGAAAAACCGGTGTGCAAGCGGGGCAATCAGCAGGCCAATATTGGTGATGAATGCTACGCCGCTGAATAATGCATAAAAGGAAGAAAACAATTTTCCTCCTGTTGTTTTAATTTCCACAACAGGTCCCATGCCGCTTAATATCATGGAGGCGTTGTGCAAGGCATCCATCCAGCTCATGGGGCCACCCATTTTATAACCAACCACACCCAATGTCAGACATAACATCATGATCAAAAAAGCGAGGGATGTATTGATGTACACTCTTTTCAGAAATGTTTTTCTGCTGGCAAGCGGCTCCCGTTTGTGTTCATATTTATGAAAAAGCAATGACTTTTTGAATTCCGTACTTTTCATACTATATTTTTATTTGCAATTGGCAATAATCTGCCGGTCGATTGTTTTTTTTATATCAGTATATACTTCTCTTTTTTCTTCGTTCAGAAAACCCCTGGTAAAAATTATTGAAGCATATCCTCTGCATTGGTCTATCAGTGGCCATGTGCCAAATAAACCCGGACAGGAAACAACAGTAGCAGTTCCGTTCTCATCTGTTTCCTGGATCCATTCACCCATTCCATAGCTAAACCCCCTGGCAACTTTTGGGGCGTATCTGATCATAGCGGCGGTGGTTTGCGGCGTGTGCATCAACGCAATGGATTGTTCACTAAGAATTCTTTTTCCATTAAACATTCCCTTGTTCAGCAACATGCTTAAA
>CALPNW020000224.1 GCA_943325035.2 Sphingobacterium thalpophilum
CAAAAAAAAGTAAACCGCAAATTGTCCAACGGTATCTTCCAATAGCAGGCAGCATATTTTAGGGAATTGAAGTGGAGAAGGATTATTTAATTTGTTGAATGATGCTTACCAATGAAGCAGCAGTAGTGGTTAATTGTTCAAAATTTCCGGATTGCAGAATAGCGGGAGTAATCAGTTTTGAGCCTAAGCCTACTCCTGCTACCCCACTCTTCATCCATAATTCAATATTTTCTTTGGTTGCATCAACGCCACCAGTTACTACAAAACGAATTCCGGAAAAAACCGGTTTGATGGCCTCTACAAAACCCGGCCCCAGCGCATTTCCCGGGAATAATTTCACCAGTCTGCATCCTGCCTGTTGTGCCGTATGTATTTCCGTAGGGGTCATACAACCCGGTATCCATGCGATTTTCTGCATGTAGGCAACGTCTGAAACTGTTGCATCAAATACAGGACTCACTAAAAAATCTGCTCCTGCATCAATAAAAGAATTAGCCTGTTCTCCTGTTTTAATGGTTCCTATACCCAGCAATAATCCCGGCATCTCCGCTTTAACAGCAACCAATGCCTTAAAATTATTTAAACTGTTCTTTCCCCTGTTGGTAAATTCAATAGTGCGGATTCCTCCATCGTAGAGGGCCTTCACTACTTTTATACAGGTTTCCTCCTCATCATGATAAAACAATGGCAATAATCCGCCGGCACATATTTGTTCTATAACTACTTCTTCGCGTTCCATTTTAATAAGTTGATTTTATCGTTTCCACAGACTGGCAGGTATGATCCCCGATCTCCTGCAACTTGCCAAAAGCAGCGGCTGCCGAGTAATTGATAATTTCCTGCGAAGGAAGATAATGAATAAATCCATAAATCAACCCGGCCATGAAACAATCTCCGCTTCCTACCTGGTCGATGATCTTTTCCGTAAAAAAAGTATTGGATACAAATTGCTGATCCTTTGTTTCGAGTGTTGCAAAATATTCCACTGAACCTCCTTCAGTAAACCTGAACGTATTGGCCACCGATTGACAGGCAGGATAATGATCAAAAATCAATTGTACCGTATGATGAGCATGGCGGGCATAAGCCTCCTTGCTTTTATCTTCATGTATATCTGCAGCCACTTTAATACCCAGCAGCTCTTCTGCACTCCAGATATTCCCCATCACTATATCGCAGAACGAAACCAGTTCGGGCATCATCTCCACTGGTTTTTTGCCGTATTTCCAGAGTTTAGACCTGTAATTCAGGTCTACTGAAATCGTCAGGCCCTTTGCCAAAGCCGCTTCCAGCCCCTCTTTGCAAAGAGCTGCAATATCTTCATTCAGGGCCGGACTGATTGCACTGAAATGAAACCATGTACAGTCTTTGAGTTCTTTATCCCAATCAATCATACCGGTTTTAAGAGAAGCAAAAGAAGAATGTGCGCGGTCATAGATTACACCTGCGTTTTTAAGATCTGCCCCCTGGGGCAGATAATATACTCCGATCCTTTCTCCGGTTAAGAAAATGGAGGACGTGTCTATTCCTTTTACAGTAAGGTCTGCAATGATCTCCTGACTCAGGTAATGGTCCGGTAGTGCCGTAGCATATTTTACCGGAACATCCCACAATGCAAGTGCATTGGCCACATTTAATTCGGCCCCTCCAATATACACAGGCATGGAATGATTACTGATCCATTGCTGGTTTAAAACCGGAGACATTCGCATTAACAACTCTCCAAAACAAAATACCTTGCCCATATTATTTTAAGTTTACGACAGGAGCCGGATCCATATCGGTGTATACCAGATTCTCTCCCGCCATTCCCCAGATAAAACCATAGTTACTGGTTCCACAACCAAAATGAGTACTCCATGGCGGTGAAATAACTGCTTCGTTATTTGCTACCACCAAATGCTGTGTAGCCTGCGGTTTACCCATAAAATGAAAAATACGATGTTCTTCAGATACATCAAAATAAAAGTAGACTTCCATTCTGCGGGTATGTGTATGAGGTGGCACAGAGTTCCATACACTTCCGTTTTCCAGTACGGTCAATCCCATTACCAACTGACAACTTTTAATGCCTTCGAGATGGATATACTTAAATACAGTGCGTTTGTTGGATGTTTCAGTACCCCCCAGTTCAACAGGAATGGCTTTTTCTTTGGTGCAAACTGCATTGGGATAGCTATGATGAGCGGGTGCAGATAAAAGGTAAAATAGTGCAGGCGATTTTTTGGCGGAAGAACTAAAACTTACTTTCTTAACACCCTTACCCAAGTAACAACAATCAAACTTATTCAGCTCATAGTTTTTGCCATCTGCTGTAACCGTGCCTTTGCCACCCACATTAATAATACCCAATTCCCTTCTTTCCAGAAAATAATCTGCCCTCAGTTCGGGATCATTGGGTAAAAGGACCTTTTTTGAAACCGGTTTAACGCCGCCAATGATTACCCGGTCATAATGTGAATAGGTTAAACTGATCTTATCATTCCGCATTAATTCATTCACCAGAAAATTTTCCCTGAGCTCATCGGTGAGCATACTTTTGGTTTCCTTACTGCTATTGGCAAATCTGATATCCATACTTATTATTTTAAAGTTGAACGGGGTAAATCTTTCCAGCCAAAATAGTCGTTGGCGTTGTTGTAACTGATGTCCTGAATGAGTTTTCCTATCCATGGAATATCACCCGGCAATTCTCCGTTTTCAATTTCTTCTCCAAATAAATTACACAATATCCTTCTGAAATATTCGTGCCTTGGATAAGACAGAAAACTTCTTGAATCGGTTAGCATACCTACAAACCTGCTGATTAGCCCCATGTTACTGAGCGCATTTAATTGCTTGATGATGCCGTCTTTCTGATCCAGGAACCACCAGGCGCTGCCGAACTGTACCTTACCTGCAACAGAGCCATCATTGAAATTACCCAGCATGGTTGCCATCAATTCATTATCGGCCGGATTCAGGTTATAAATGATCGTTTTAGCCAGTTTATCGTCGGAATCTAGTTTGTTTAAAAAACGGGATAATGCTGCAGCCTGCGAAAAATCACCAATACTATCCCATCCGGTATCGGGGCCCAGCTTCTGCATCATCCTGCTGTTATTATTTCTCAAAGCACCCAGGTGAAATTGCTGAATCCATCCTTTTTCCCAATCCCATTCTGCAAAATGCAGGAGCATACAACTCTTAAACTTACGCTGCTCCATATTATTCAATTCCTTTCCGCTATGAACTTTTGTAAAAATGGCTTCAATTTCACTTCCGGTAAAATCTTCTGCATAGATCTCTTCGAGTCCGTGATCACTCACATTGCAACCCATAGTGGCAAAATAGTCATGTCTGTTCTGCAATGCAAACAGAAAATCATCAAATGAAGAAATAGTGAGGCTACTGGCGATTTCCAGTTTCTTCAGATAGGCAACAAAAGCCAAGGCACTGCTAACATCCATCGCCTTATCGGGGCGGAATGCAGGAAGTACTTTTACTTCAAACCCATCTTTCATTATTTTCTGATGATGCTCCAGAGAATCAATCGGGTCATCCGTTGTACAGATGGTAGTAACATTCATTTTTCGGATCAGGTTTCTGGTACTGAATGCCTCCTGTTGCAGCATTTCACCGGCGCTAGCATAAATGGCAGCTGCTGAATCCTTATTCAGGAGCTGATTGATTCCAAAATACCGTTGAAGTTCGAGGTGCGTCCAGTGATACAAAGGATTACGCATGGTATACGGTACGGTGGAAGCCCATTGCTGAAACTTTTCCTGATCAGGCTTATTGCCGGTGCAATAGGATTCGTTCACTCCGTTGGTACGCATGGCCCGCCACTTGTAATGGTCGCCATATAACCAGGCATGCGTCAGATTGTTGAAACGGATATCTTCCGCAATCTGTTCAGGGGGCAGATGACAATGATAATCTATCACCGGCATCTGTTTGGCATAATCATGGTATAGTTTCTGTGCAGTTACAGAATTCAATAAAAAATGTTCATCCATGAATGTTTTCATAATAACTTAATTGATCAATTATAAACTAACCCCACGTTTCCATGGAATAAAATCGTCCTGATTTAATAAAACGGCCTTAGGTGTCACTAAACCG
>CALPNW020000225.1 GCA_943325035.2 Sphingobacterium thalpophilum
CTGAAAGGAGAACGTATTTCTTCCGCCTTTTTTACCTACAGTAAAACTGGTAGAATATTCAATACTGCCGTTTTCCTGTCTGAGCGTATATCGTACAAAGTTCAGGTTGTTCAAATTGAAATTTTCTATGTTCAGCAGTTCTGCTCCTTTAAGTCTGTCGCAGACAGCCTTCATCAATCAGGTCAGGAATGCTGTCTGTTTTATCTGCGCATTCCTTTGGGTTAAGTGTCACTATGAACAGCAGGTCATTAAAATCATGATCACAGATGGCGTTGTCTCTTCTTCTGTCTTCAAATCCAATAATAAATCTGTTGGTATAAGTATCTTCTACTATTACTGTGTGCTTTTTTAGTGATTCAGGAATCGATAGATAAAATTTTTTTTCTATTAGGTTGATAATCAATGTATTTTTTACCAAAAATGGATGGAGGGGCATTTTAAATATACAAATGGGTTGGTAGGCTGATTTGACCGTATATTGGAGAAAGAGCTGCCGGATCTGTATGCAAAGAGGCCAAAACTTCATGTGGTGTCTTACGCCTACTTTCTTAACTTCGCGGCAATATGGAAATCACCGTAAATACCGCCCAGCAGCTCCGTCTCACTGCAGACGAATTTGAGCTGATCAAAGAGAAAATTAAACGTACCCCGAATTTTACTGAATTATGTGCATTCAGTGGCATGTGGAGTGAGCATTGCAGTTATAAAAATTCCATCAAGTGGTTGAAAACACTTCCGCGTAATGGTGGCAGAATGCTTATTGCTGCGGGCGAAGAAAATGCCGGCCTGATGGATATCGGTAACGGGTTTGGTGTAGTATTTAAAATTGAAAGTCATAATCACCCCAGTGCACTGGAGCCTTTTCAGGGAGCTGCTACAGGGGTAGGAGGAATACAGCGGGATATTTTTACCATGGGAGCAAGGCCCATTGCATCATTGAACAGTCTTCGTTTCGGAAATCTGAAAGATAAAAAAACACAACACCTGCTTTCAGGAGTTGTGAAGGGAATTGGTCATTACGGTAATTGTTTTGGTGTGCCAACAGTTGGCGGAGAGGTTTATTTTGAAGATTGCTACCATACCAACCCCCTGGTGAATGCAATGAGTGTGGGTATTATGAAAGCCGGTGACATGGTGAGTGCTACTGCAAAAGGTACAGGCAACCCGGTGATTTATGTAGGAAGTGCAACCGGTAAAGATGGTATCGGCGGCGCAAGCTTCGCAAGCGCCGATATCACCCATGATAGTGTTCAGGAATTACCGGCCGTTCAGGTTGGAGATCCTTTTCAGGAAAAGAAATTACTCGAAGCCTGTTTAGAAGTGCTTGAAACAGGTGCTGTAATTGGTATGCAGGATATGGGTGCTGCCGGAATTATCTGCAGTACTGCAGAAATGAGCGCAAAGGGAGAAGTGGGCATGCATATTGATCTGGATAAAGTTCCTACCAGACAGCAGAACATGAAAGCATGGGAATTGCTGTTGAGTGAGAGTCAGGAACGGATGCTGATGGTTGTTGAAAAAGGACGTGAAGCAGAAGTAGTGGCTGTTTTTGAAAAATGGGATTTAAGTGCAAGCACTATTGGGCATGTTACGGACGACGGGCTGCTTAAATTTTATATGAACGGAGTACTTGAGGCTGAATTGCCAGCTTATGAACTCGTTTTGGGAGGCGGTGCGCCCCAGTATACCAGAGAATACAAAGAGCCGGCATATTTTGAAAAAATCAATGAATTTCATATTGATGATGTAGCAGACACCAGTAATTTAAAAGCTACTGCAGCAGCTTTGGCCTCTTTGCCAAATATTGCCAGCAAGCGCTGGGTTTATACACAATACGACAGTATGGTTGGTGCTGCTAATGTGGGTACCAACAGTCCGAGTGATGCGTCAATTGTGCTGGCCAAGGGTACAGGAAAAGCATTGGCAATGACGGTGGATTGTAACAGTAAGTATGTATATGCCAACCCTTATATCGGTGGTATGATTGCTGTGGCAGAGGCTGCAAGAAATATTGTATGTAGTGGTGCAGAACCAATAGGAGTGACCAACTGTTTAAATTTTGGGAATCCGTATGATCCTGAAGTGTATTATCAGTTTGTTCATGCAGTAACCGGAATGGGTGATGCGTGTAAAAAATTCAATACACCCGTAACAGGTGGAAATGTTAGTTTCTACAATCAAAATCCGGATGGCCCTGTTTATCCTACACCTACCATTGGAATGGTTGGCATCCTGGATGATGTGGAAACTAAAATGACACTCAATTTTAAACAAACCGGTGATGCCATTATTCTGATAGGGCAGCAGCATAATGATATTGCATCCAGTGAATACCTGCATAAGCTGAAAGGCATAACATATTCACCGGCCCCTTACTTTAATCTGGATGAAGAGTATACCACGCAGCAGTTTATCTACTCATTGATACAACAGAAAAAAATAAAAAGTGCGCATGATTTAAGTGAAGGCGGACTGATCATTTCCCTGCTGGAGAGCGGATTTGCAGGGAATAAAGGATTTTCCGTAAATCCTTCTGTAGCAATCAGACAGGATGCTTACTGGGTTGGAGAAGCGCAGGGCAGGGTAATTGTATCTGTATCTGCAGAAGGGGTGAACGACGTATTGAAAGCTGCAGAAGCTGCAGGGGTTATATGTACTGTAATTGGTACTGTAACAGATGGTACAGTAGAAGTACAGGAAGAAAACTGGGGTTATATCAGCGACTGGAAAGTTAATTACGATACGGCCATTGAAAACATGATCCAATAAAATATGGACAACAGTAAAAAAATATTAGTAACAGGAGCCGCAGGATTCATTGGAAGCTGCATGGTGCAGTATCTGAATGAGCAGGGTTTTACCCGGTTGATTCTGGCGGATGACTTTGGGGTGGAGGAAAAAAGAGAGAACTGGGAGCAGAAGGAATTTGAAGACATTATTGAAAGGCATAGTTTATTGAACTGGCTGAACGATCATCAACCCGAATTGTCTGCGGTCATTCATCTTGGGGCAAGAACGGATACTACCGAATTCAATTATGCCATTCACGAAGAACTGAATCTCGAATACTCTAAAGACCTTTGGAACTATTGCTGCATCAATTCTATTCCTTTTATTTATGCATCCAGTGCCGCTACTTATGGTAACGGTGAATTCGGTTATAAAGATGATCATGAGCTCATCAATCAGCTTGCTCCGTTGAATCCATACGGGATCAGTAAAAATGAATTTGATAAATGGGCCCTGAAGCAGGAAAATCAGCCTCCCTATTGGGTAGGACTGAAGTTCTTTAATGTATATGGGCCTAATGAAGCACACAAAGAACGGATGGCAAGTGTGATATGGCATTCCTTCAATCAGATCCTTGAACACGGAGTGGTACAATTATTTAAAAGCCATAAAGAAGGATTTAAAGACGGCGAGCAATTACGCGATTTTATTTATGTAAAAGACGTTATTGCCGTAATTGAATGGTTGTTTGAACGGATGGTCAATAATACCTGGTCTGCAGACAGGAACGGTATATATAATTTAGGTACCGGTAAGGCCCGTTCGTTCATTGATCTGGTGAAAGCTACCTTTAACGGGCTAGATCTGGAACCAAAGATTGAGTTTATTGATATGCCAATTGATATCAGGGATAAATATCAATACTTTACACAGGCGGATATGGATAAACTTAAAAGTGCCGGATACACAAAACCATTTTACACGCTGGAATCTGGCATAGACGATTATGTCCGCAATTATTTGTCTGCGGGCAAACGCTATTAAACACAGTAATATGGCAAATATAATCGCAATCATCGGTGGAGGAAATCTGGGTACTGCCATGGCAGAGGGTTTGATAAACAGCGGCTTCAGTAAGCCGGAGGATATTATTATCACCAAAAGAAATACATCTACCCTTTTTGAACTGGCAGCAAAAGGAGTGCAGGTTACCAGTAATAATCCAGAAGCAGTGTCTGGCGCAAACTGGATCATTCTTGCTGTTAAGCCATTTCAGATAAAAGAAGTACTGGCAGAAATAAATCCTTTTTTAAATAAGGAGAAACAGGTATTGGTTAGTGTTGTTACCGGGGTATGGATCAATGA
>CALPNW020000226.1 GCA_943325035.2 Sphingobacterium thalpophilum
ATATTTTTGAATGGGGCGAAGAGGGCACGCAGGCCATTGTGGCACTGGGTTATGTATCTATTTACAATCATGCCATCGAATACAATTGTACCTACGAGATGGATTTTGATACGAGCACTATCACCATCACTACGTCCCGCGATATTGCAGCAGGCGAGGAGCTCTTCATTAATTACAACCCCAACGGAGAAGAAGACAAACCGGTTTGGTTTGAGATGGAAGGGTAGATGCCGGTAGCTTACCAGAGGCTTACCAGTATTTTACCAGGCCGGATCAATATTTTGCGATTGAGTTACCAGTATTTCACGCCCGTTAATTTGGCGAGTTCCACTTTGGCCAAACAGAGTTGATACTGGTACTGCAGTCGGGTGAGTGCTGCGCGTTGCACATTGGCCCCTGCATTCACCAATTCTACATTAGTACCTACTCCGTTTTTATACCGGAAGGCTGCTAGCTGCTGTGCATATTTTGCCAGTTCAATCTGTCCTTTGGTATTATTGATCCTGGAAGTTGTAGTGGTGATATCGGAATAAGTTTGCTCGATGTCTTTTTGATAATTGCTTTGCAATGAGGTCATCGCCAGTTCCTGTTGTTTGAGAATGGTCTGCTGTAATTTAATCTGTTGTTTGCTTTTACCGCCGGTATAAACGGGTACTACCAGTGAAACACCTGCCAGGTAATTAAAACGGAACTGCGCAATATCGGGCTGGATGCCATTGCGGAAACCCGCTCCTGCATTGAGGTTGATGATGGGTTTGTCTTGCAGGCTCGTTACGGCGATATCGTGTTCCGACTGTTTGATCTTGTCTTTGATCAGTAAAAAATCGATGTTGTTTTCTACCGCGGTTGCTACAGAGGCGGTAAGGGGTACTGCCGGCAAATCAAAATCAAATCCGTTTCCGCCGCTGGTATTGGTACCCGTGGTATAGGCCAGCAGATTTTGTTGTTTCTGCAGACTGTTGATCAGGTCTGTTTTGCGATTGTCTTCATTGTCTATATTGGCCTGAATATTCAAGGCATCTAATTTCAGCCCGTCGCCATCTTTAATTTTAGCGGCTACTATTTTTTTATTCTCTTCTAAAAAATGTAGAATACTGTCTTGTACACCAATGGCTTTTTGTAAATAACAAATGGTATAATAAATGGCAGCTACCTGATTGGCCAGCTGAAATTTAACCAGTTCTGTATTGTGTTTGGCGTATTGCAGTTCGTCTTTAGATCGTTCTACAGCGGCTTTTAAACGGCCAAAATCGGCCAGGGTATAATTACCGGTGAGGGATGTATTGAAATTATGCTGTGGCTGAAACTGCAGGAGTTTATCTTCTCCGTTAATCGGAAAAGTAACTTTGGGAGACGGATCAATGAATAGATAACTGCCTGCTGCATTCACACTAACACTGTTGGCGAGTTGGGTGAGGGCTATTTTTTCTCCGGCAGTAATAACAGCGTTCTCTGCTTCCTTTACTTTAGGAAAATAACCAAATGAGCGGTTGATGAGTTGCTTTAGTTCATTGTTCACCTGCACCTGTGCAAAGCCTTCGGTAAATAAAAGGGTAGCCAATAAAAAAGTAAATAGTTGTTTCATATAAGTCGTTCTTGAAATATTAATGTGCTTCGCTTGCTGCTTTAAGGGAGGCCTGTAATTCTGCTTCGGTCTTCTTTTTTGTTCTCAGAAATAATACCATCGGAAGGGCAAATACAAAAAACAATCCGATGAGCCGGAAGGTATCGAGGTAGGCCAGGTAATAGGATTGCCTTTCTACTGCCCCGTTCAGTAATACCATTGCTTTGCTATTGGCCACGGACGCAATGTCTCCGGTTTTGGCAGTGATATTCTGTGCCATGGCATTAACCGTTGCCTGCCCGTTCTGCATATTACTCACCAGGTCTACCCGGTGTTGCGAATAGCGTTGCGCGATATAGTTATTGGCAATGGCAATACCCGTTGCGCCTCCTAATTGTCGCACCATATTATTGATGCCGATTCCGGTTGCATAATCTTTGGGATGCAAGCCTGCCACCGCCTGGTTGATGAGGGGTAACTGGCACATGGCTATTCCCAGTGCACGCAGTATGAATGGAAAGAACAGATCGCTTCTGCCAATATCGGGGCTTACGCCTGCATTGATAAATGCATAACTGGTAAACAGCACAAAACCAATGGTTACAAAGGGTACCGGTGAATATCCCTTGCTCATCAGGATACCCATGATGGGCATGATGATCACTCCTGCCATGGTAGGTGCCAGTAAAGACAGGCCTGTTTCATAGGCAGTGAAACCCAGTACCCGTTGTGCTAAAATGGGATATACAAATACAGAAGTAAAGAGTCCTATTCCGGCGATGAAAGTGAATATACTGGTGAACGCCAGGTTCCGGTTGCCCAGCAACCGTATATTAACGGCAGGGCTCTTGATCCGCAGTGAATGCCAAACAAATACGATCAGGGAAATAGCGGCCACTGCCGAACAGATCCTGATAGACGCACTGCTCATCCAGTCTTCGGACTGGCCTCTTTCTAACACATACTGCAGGCAACTGACGCCCGCTGCCAATAAACCGATACCCATATAATCGATATGAATATTCTTTTTGTGGGTGCCTTCACCTGCTTTCTCTTCTATAAAAATATAAGAAAGAATAGCGGCAATAATACCGATGGGTATATTGATCATGAAGATCAGGGGCCAGCTGAAATGCTGCATGATGTATCCTCCCAGGGTGGGTCCTAATGTGGGTCCTAAGATAATGCCCATACCAAACATACCGGCAGCTTTGCCTCTGTCTTTGGGTTCGAAGGCATCAAATAAAATGGATTGGGAGGTAGACAATAATGCTCCTCCACCAATGCCCTGAATAAACCGCCATCCTACAATTTCGATGAGGCTGGTGGATTGTCCGCACATATAGGAGGCCATCGTAAAGATGAGCATTGATGCCAGGTAATAGTTTTTCCGGCCAAAATATTCTGCCAGAAAACCAGTGAGTGGAATGATGATCACATTGGCAATGGCATAGGAAGTAATGACCCAGCTGATGTCTTCTATATTTACCCCAAAACTTCCACTCATATCGGTGAGTGCTACGTTGATAATAGACGTATCTATCAACTCCATAATGGCAGCTGATACGGTGGTAATGACAATGATGGCTTTAGCGAAACCTTTTGGGGTTGCCATAGTTTCTACAGATTAGTTATCGGCGGTAATACTTGCGCTCAGACCGGCTCTTAATAAATGTTTTACAGAATTAACATCGTTGATCCAGATTTTCACCGGAACACGCTGGGTAACTTTTACAAAATTGCCACTGGAATTATCGGGAGGCAATAAAGCAAATTTGGCTCCGGTTGCTTCGCTGAGGCTGGCTACTGTTCCGGTTAATTTCATATCGGGGTAAGCATCAATCTGGATCTGTACTTTTTTTCCGGTGGTCAGTGCTTTGATCTGGTTCTCTTTAAAATTGGCTACAATCCAGTAGGTGCTGTCGTTTACAATAGAGAACAAAGGCGTTCCTATCTGCACAAACTGCCCGATGCTGATGGTTTTCTTACCGATCTTGCCATCCTGCGGCGCATATATTTTAGTGTAGGAAATCTTTAACAGCTGCTGGTTGATCCGGGCACGTTTAACGGCCATCACGGATTCTGTTTTTTGAACGGCAGATTGCAATACCGCAATTCTGCTTTCGGCAGCACTCAAATCGTTCCTGCTGTTAGCAGCCTGTTTGGCAGCCGTTTCATGATTGAACTTACTGTCTTCCAGTTGTTTTCTGGTAATGGCTTCTGCGGCAAATAATTTTTCATCACGCTGGTAGTCTTCCAGCATTTTTACTTTTCTGGAATCACTGATCTCTATATTGCCCTTATTCACTTTCAGTGAAACCACTGCATTGTTTAAAGCAGCTCTTGCATTGATGATGTCTACCAGGGCCTGTTGATAATCGGCTTCCATTTCAGACAACTGCGCCTGCAGTTCTGCATCATCCAGCTCTACCAGCAAATCACCGGCTTTTACACTGTCGTAATCTTTTACACTGATCTGCTTCACATAGCCTGCCACCCTGGGTAATACCGGGGTGATCTGCG
>CALPNW020000227.1 GCA_943325035.2 Sphingobacterium thalpophilum
ATTTTCTGAAGATGAAAAAGCTCGAGAATTTTTGCCGGGTTATTCTGCTGAATGAGGCCATTAATTCTCCGGAGGCGGCTTTATTCCAGTTTTAAAATACTGCAGTTCTTTATTGAAATTCAACTCGGGATGTTCATTCATCAGCTGAGTAGCAGTAAGAAAATACCGTTCCAGAAACTGGCGGTGCGTTTGGGTAGACGGGTTAAAGGGCTTGTGCTGATAAGCAAGATTGATCTCCCTGATAATTTTTAACAACTGCCGGGTAGAATCTGCAAAACAGGCATCCGTAAATTTTTCCCATACATATTGAGTTGCATGGTAATTAGGGTGTACCAGGTCTTCGGCATAAAACCGGTAATCTCTGAGATCATCAATTACCAGTTCATACGAGGGAAAATAATAGCATTGCTCCTGTTGACTCACAAGATCATGTACCGACTGAATCAGTA
Source organism: Sphingobacterium thalpophilum (assembly GCA_943325035.2). Lineage (GTDB taxonomy): Bacteria > Bacteroidota > Bacteroidia > Chitinophagales > Chitinophagaceae > Sediminibacterium. The sequence continues at coordinate 450 of CALPNW020000227.1, forward strand.
CGGCCTTACTCCTGTTGTTTTCAATAACGCCCTCCCGTAAATGTCTTACCGGACTAATGGTAAATATCACCTGTAACTGGGGATTAAAGGCCATTAACTGATCCAGCATTTTTTGCAGGAGGGAAGTTGTTTCACCCGCAGATAATAACCTTTTAGTAAACCAGTCTGCCGGCGCTTTATGATTATTAGCCGCAATTTTTCCGGTACTGTCACCAGCTGCTTTATCGCTGAGTTCATATACCCAGGCAGAGCCGAGGGTGATCATCAGGTAACCTGCTTTTTTTAAAAATACATTTGCTTCCTGAACGGAATGATTGATTTTATGCACCGATTCAGCTGCTGTAATTCCGGAAAAACGGCTATGGTGTTTCCAGCTATGCCAGGTTTCATTTAAACAAAACAACTGGCTCTCGTTTACAGGCATTGGATGAATATAACTATCAACCGCATCGGCAACACTTGCAGGATTAAATAAAATTCCATTCGGATTTTCCAGTACATTAAACCTGTTCTGCTTTAAGAGCTCCCCAATGTTTTCTGTAAAACAGGATCCGATCATCATAACCGGCTGATGATGCGTAATGGGCGCCTTTAATTTACTGACAGAAAATTCGTAATGAAACTTCATAAAAAAGTTTAATGAAAAATTTGAGAGGCAAGTTGTAATGAACGATTCAGCGCATCCTGATCCAGTTGCTGTAAATATCCTTTTTGCTGAAAATAAGGAATCATTCGTTCGGTATCCATATTGCCTACCAGACTATCCTGCGCCATGGGGCAACCTCCGATTCCTTTTAATGCACCATCATACCGTACACAGCCCTCCTTAAATGCGGCATCCAGTTTTTCTTTCCAGTTTTGCGTTGTGGAGTGAAGATGAACGCCTATTTCCAATTGAGGATACTGAGGGATCAGTGTATGCAATGCTTTGCCGATCTGTTCGGGTGTTGCAAGCCCAACTGTATCCGCCAGTGAAATCGTCTGTATACCTGCAACTGCTATTTTGTGGGTAAACTCCAGCAGCAGATCCTCTGAATAAGCGTCTCCGTAAGGGTTTCCAAACCCCATGCTTAAATATACCACCAACTGTTTATTGTTTTTTACGCATAGGTTTTGTATGGCGTATACACGCTCCATACTTTCTTCCAGTGTACTGTTGGTATTCCTTTGCTGAAAGGTTGGAGAAAGAGAAAATGGAAATCCAAGGGCATTGATCTGCTCCAATGCAACAGCCTCCTGTGCCCCTCTTTCGTTGGCCACTATTACCAGCAAAGCAGTTTTTGTATTACTTATTTGGAGCCTGCGGATAACGGTTGCCGTATCGGCCATTTGGGGTATTGCTTTGGGCGAAACAAAACTGCCGCAATCGAGCACATCAAATCCCACCTGCAATAAACTGTTCAGATAATTGATTTTATCTGCTGTAGCAATGAAGGAAGGCCAGCCCTGCATGGCATCACGCGGACATTCAACCAGTTTTATCTCCATTTTTTTTCTTATTGATGATTCAAATTTCGGGTTAGTGCTAAACTCCCCGCTGCTTCATAGCTTCGTATAAGATCATTCCGGTGGCTACAGATACATTCAATGAATCGAATTTTCCGGTCATGGGAATTTTGAAAAATGCATCGGCCGCTTTTGCAAGATGCGGCTGTACGCCTCTTCCTTCATCTCCCATAATAATACAACAAGGATCCGTGAACTGCAGGTCATACACATTTTTTTCTGCCCTCATTTCACTTGTAAATACAGCAATACCATTCAGGTGCAGATCATCCACCGCTTTAATTAAACTACCTACCCTGCAGATATGTATTTTCTCCAGCGCTCCTGCACTGCTTTTCATCGCTTCTTCATTCAGTGCGCCCACCCCCTTATCCGGAATAATAATGGCCTGTGCACCACAGCAAACTGCGGTTCTGGCTATTGCACCTATATTCCGGACATCGGTAACCCCATCCAGCATTAAAAACAATGGTACAGTGCCTTCGGATACCACATGGTCTATCACCTGCTGTAAGTCGAGGTATTGCACCAGTGCTGCAATAGCAATTACGCCCTGGTGATTAGCACGGGTAAGCCCGTTCAGTTTTTCTATCGGAACAAGCTGTAGTGGTATATTATACTCTCTGGCAAGGCTACGGATAGAATAAACCACATCTCCGGTTGCATTTTTCTGCAATAAGATCTTGTCGATTGCTTTTCCGGACTGAAGGGCCTCTACCAGAGGCTGCCTTCCTATAATCATTGAACTTTGTTTGAGTGCCATCTGCAAATGTATTACTTCAATTTTCCCTGAGCCAATAAGAGTTGAACTTTATATATGGCAGCAACGCTCATGGAGTCGGTAATCTCGCCGCTTTCCACCATTGCTGCTGCTTCGGAAAATGGTATTTTTTTTACCTGAAGCTCCTCGGTTTCTTCGGGCTGAGCTGTCTGCTGTTGCAGGTTTCTGGCCAGATACACCACCGCCCATTCATCACTTACCGAATTGGAAAGATGCATGTTAAACAGGGTGTCCCAGTGCCCGGCCACCAATCCGGTTTCCTCCAGTAGTTCCCGCTTTCCAGCTTCCAAAGGATCGGTACCAATCGGGCAGCCCCCTTCGGGGATCTCCCAGCTATAGGCATTCAGCGTGAACCGGTACTGGCCAACCAGATAAGTATTCAATGCTTCGTCCAGCACCAGCACGCCCACTGCGATATTCTTGAAATGTACTTTACCGTAAATCCCCTTTCCCCCACCCGGATTGATTACATCATACTCCGTAAGCTGTATCCATGGATTTTCATATACTGCTTTTTCGGACCTGATCTGCCAGGGATTATGCTCCATTTTATTTATTTTTTTTAAGTAATACGGGTATGGAAATCAGGATATAAAAAAGAATAATGGCAACAATCATAAATTTAATACCGGCACAATAGTAAGTAAGCCATAATGAATTCGGGGTATAATTACCTGCTATACTCTGCATCATCAACAGGTTCTCTGCAATATCAAAAATACCTGCTGCAAATGCAGCGCGCACCAGTATAGACCCGATTCCGCTAACAATTTTAATACCCCACTTAGCTGCACAGGCCGCTGTTATTAAGGAAAGCAGTAATACATAGGAAGGAATGAATAAAAAATCCAGCCAGATATTATTGGTAACCACCGTGGCGTTCCAAGCAGACAAAGCATCGGTAAGCTTTGCGGGTGAGTTGGCAAACTCCAGATTTAGAATTCCTCCGGGTGTTTGGGCCGTTTTAAGGCTGCTACCCTGTATCCGCATTAAAACAATCATCAGTAAACAGGAAATACCGGCACTGATCAGTTTCTTATTCATACCCCTAAAATAAAACAACCTCTGCACAAAAGCACAGAGGTTGCCAATTTATTTGAACAGATTTTTCTGAACAGATTATTTTAAACCAAACGCTTTCTTCACTTTGGTTACATAGTCTAATTTCTCCCAGGTAAACAGTTCTACTTTCACTTTCTTCTCTTTGCCGTCTGGGCTGGTGAAGGTTTTGGTAACTACTTCACTCTTGCGGCCCATATGACCATATGCTGCTGTTTCACTGTAAATAGGGTTACGCAGTTTCAGGCG
>CALPNW020000228.1 GCA_943325035.2 Sphingobacterium thalpophilum
ACCACCAGCCTGTATGGTTGATGTCTATCTTATAAACATCGTATTTATCCCTGCTCAGGTTTTTACCAACCGTTACAGCACTTTTATAACTAATCTCTGCTTCTCCGCTCAAGCCACCAGTAACCAATGCAATTTTTTTCTTCATAACCACTGTTGTAGGGCAAATATAAGAAGAAGGGGGAAAGCTTTTAAAAGCCCCTTCAGGAAAGACCATAAAAAAAGGGAAGAAATTGCTCATTCCTTCCCCTCACGTTAGCAGGAAATATCACCCGCTGTTAAAGGAGTTGCCGTTGATGGCAACAGTTAATTGGTAGTAAGGTAGAAACTTATATCAGCAAATGCAAGCATTTATCCATAAAAGTTCAACACATCAACCTATGGTTAAATGTGCATTTTTGCCTTCTTGTCCATCAGTTGATCTACTGTTTCCTGGTATTGCTCATCAGGAACACAACAATCTACCGGGCAAACTGCTGCACATTGTGGTTCTTCATGGAAACCCTGACACTCTGTACACTTGTTTGGGGTAATATAGTAGGTATCTGAACTGATAGGCGCTAAACGGTCGTTAGCATCTACCAGCGTACCATCCAATAGCGTAAAACTGCCTTTTACGGTGGTTCCGTCTGCTACAGACCATTCAACACCACCTTCGTAAATGGCATTATTAGGACATTCTGGCTCGCAGGCCCCACAATTGATACACTCATCAGTAATTTTGATTGCCATATAAAATGGGTTTGTTGGTTGAGGGAATTACATTTGCTGTTACAAAAATACGGCCGACAAATGACTTTACAAGAACGAATTGCATTATTGTTACGATTAAGGGAATATTTTTTAGAAAATGGAGAGGAATGGCAGGAAATTAAAGAACGGGCCTTCCGGGAGAACCCGTGGTTTATCCCGGAATTCATTGAAAAGGCAGTAGAGAGCATTGCCAATTGCATGCTGCAGAAAGATGCGCTGGAACAATGGGCAAGCGATTACGGAATAACGGAGAACCCTGTTTCCCCCAAAACCATAGGAATTGTGATGGCCGGAAATATACCCCTGGTAGGGTTTCATGATCTGCTATGTGTTTTTGTCAGCGGGCACACGGCCGTGATCAAACCTTCTTCCAAAGATGAAATACTCATTAAGCACCTGGTTAAAAAAATGTACGAATGGGAAGTAACCATACAGAACCATATTTCCTTTGCAGAAAGGCTGAACAATTGTGATGCTTATATTGCAACAGGAAGCAATAATTCCAGCCGCTATTTTGATTATTATTTTGGAAAGTATCCCCATATTATCCGTAAAAACCGAACATCGGTTGCCGTACTGGACGGCACAGAAACAAATGCTGAGCTGGATGCCCTGGCAGATGATGCCATGTTGTATTTTGGATTAGGCTGCAGAAATATTACCCAGGTATTTGTTCCGGAAGAATATGATTTCATCCCCCTGCTGAACGCACTCCGGAAATACGAGCACTTTATGGAGTACCATAAATACAAAAATAATTTCGACTATCACCTGGCACTGCTGATCATGGGTGGAAAATTCTACATGAATAATGACACGGTTATACTTACCAGCAACAGTTCCCCTTTCTCACCGGTTAGCCAGTTGCATTATTTCAATTATGAAAGCAGGGAAACACTGAATAGTATTCTTTTAAACAATGAATCGATACAATGTATTGCAGGGCATGGATATACCCCATTCGGACAGGCACAACGACCGGGGTTAAAAGATTATCCGGACGGCATAGATACCATGACTTTTTTAACAGGCTTGTTTAATTGACTACCCGGAAGCACCGCAGAAATTGCATAAATCCAAAAACATTTGTTAAATGGTGCAAATGGAGCACTGTCATTTAAACAGCTTCGTTTATTTGTTACCAGAAAGGCATACATTTTGATTACTTTATATCAAACAATTTAAAATTATGAATTGGAAAAACGGTTTAGCGATTATGGCCATCAGTGCTTCTACAGCAATATTGAGTGTCTGGGGCTATAGCAGGTTCGAAGAGTACCAGCAGGCGGGCGTTCAGGAATCCGGAAAACTTCCTGTTAATTATGCCGGATTTACAGGCAATAATGCAGGCCCGGTTACAGTAGATTTTGTAGCAGCCGCCGGAAGTGCAACTCCTGCAGTAGTGCATATCAAAACCCGTACAAAAGCCAAACAGATAAATGGCAACCAGCAACGCCAGAAGAATCCGTTCTCTGATTTGTTCGGGGACGATTTCGGAGATTTTTTTGGGGGAGGACCAAGAATTCAACCAGAACAGCGTGCAAGCGGAAGCGGAGTGCTCATTACCGAAGACGGATATATTGTTACCAACAATCACGTGATTGATGGTTCGGATGAAATCAATGTAACGCTGGCCAATAAAAAATCTTATAAAGCCACTTTGGTAGGTCAGGATCCCAACAGTGATCTTGCTGTGATCAGGATCGAAGGAAAATCTTTCCCTTACATGGTTTACGGAAACAGTGATGATGCAAAACTGGGTCAATGGGTAATGGCAATCGGTTATCCGTTTAATCTGGATGTTACGGTTACCGCCGGTATCATCAGTGCAAAATCAAGATCAATAGGTATTAACGACCGGCAGGGTGCCAGCCCTGTTGAATCCTTTATTCAAACAGATGCAGCAGTTAATCCGGGAAACAGTGGCGGCGCTTTAATTAATACTAGCGGCGAACTGATTGGCATCAATTCTGCCATTGCCTCGCCTACCGGCTCCTATGCCGGCTATTCATATGCTATCCCGGTAAACATGGTGAAGAAAATCGTTACCGATATCGTTAAGTTTGGAACAGTACAGCGTGCCTATATTGGCATCAGCTATCCAAAAGACAACCTGAGTGACGAGGAAAAAAGAGAGCTGGAAAAAGAATTGGGTACTGCCTTTAAAGAAGGAGAAGGGGTATTCACCTTAAGTGTTCCGGAAGGTGGCGCAGCGGCAGCAGCAGGCCTTAAAAAAGGAGACCTTATCACTAATATAAATGGCATTGCAATCACCAGTGGTGCTGAATTACAGGAACAGGTGGCCCGGTTCAAACCAGGTGATAAAATAACCGTAACCTACAAACGTGCAGGAAAAGAAACGGTGGCAAACGTTACCCTTAAAAACAAAGCAGGCAATACTGATGTGGTTAAAAACAGCAGTATTGTAGATAAACTGGGAGGAGAACTGGTTAACCTCGATAAAAAAATTGCCGCAGCCAATGAAGTTAGCGGAGGGGTGCTGGTAAAAAAAGTAGGCACTGGTTTATTGAGTAAAAGCCGCATGGAAGATGGTTTTGTAATTACCGGAGTCAACGGAAAAGACATCACCAATATTGATGAATTAAAAGTAGTACTCGCCACTATTAAAAACGGCAATATCCGTTTAGATGGATTCTATCCGGGTTTTGAAGGAAGATATACTTATCCGTTAAAATTAAACGAAGAATAAGCACTGCTATAAAACCTTAAAGAGCTGCACCACCTGATTGTGATGCAGCTCTTTTTATTTAGTGTATTGATCCCTTTACCGGCTCGGTTAAAATTGTTGTACAGGCCGTTCTGCAGAGATGAACTATGCATTTGTTTTTTCATAAACAATGTACTCGCCCGCCTGTAATTCAAAACTTTCCTTATGCTGAAAGCCAAACTGCATACCGGTAAAAATATTTTTAAATGTTCCCTTGAGCCATTCATGATCTACCTGAAAAACAATCCTGTTTTGCTGGGATACATTTAACAAAACCAGCACCAGCTGATCCCCCTTTCTTCTCAGAAAAGCCAGCACTTCATTGTCGTTCGGTGATGGCAGAATAAACGTTTCGCCTTCACTAATGGCTTCATTATTTTTCCTGAGATCAATTAATGCTTTGTAAAATTCATGAAGCAAGGGTGCTCCGTTCCACGCTATCAAATCCT
>CALPNW020000229.1 GCA_943325035.2 Sphingobacterium thalpophilum
AATAAAACGACCGGCGTTCGTTGAGTTTAGCAAGCAGATAAGAGCGGATTTGGGTATCATCCAGATTACTGAGCAAGGGTCTGTGGTCTTTTTCTTTCACCAGTCGTTCAACCAGCACTTCAACCGGTTCATCTATCCAGATGGTAACACCCTGCTTATTCATCCAATCCATATTATCATGAAAACAAGGCGTACCTCCACCGGTAGCCAGTACAAATGCTTTCTTTTCTGCAAACCAGCGAAGCAGCTTTGCTTCTTTTTTTCTAAAATAAGTTTCGCCCTCCTCTTCAAATATTTCGGAGATGGTTCTTTCCTCCTCTGCTTCAATTAAAAAATCAAGATCATACGCACCGGTTTTCAGTTGCTTTGCCAGCAACTGCTTCCAGTAGGATTTTCCACTGCCCATCATGCCAATCAGGAAAATTTTCATACAGTACAGAATAAAAAAACCGCCCGAATAATAGTCCGGGCGGAGTTAAACCAATTATTTGAACGAATTCAGGCCGGTTATATCCATTCCTGTGATCAATAAATGTATATCGTGTGTTCCTTCGTAAGTTATTACACTTTCGAGGTTCATCATATGACGCATAATGCTGTACTCACCGGTAATACCCATTCCACCCAGCATCTGCCGCGCATCGCGGGCAATATTGGTAGCAATTTCACAACTGTTTCTTTTGGCCATACTCACCTGTGCCGCAGTTGCTTTTCCTTCGTTCATCAATACAGCTACTCTCCATACCAGCAGTTGCGCTTTTGTGATTTCGGTGATCATTTCGGCCAGTTTTTTCTGTTGCAACTGAAATCCACCAATTGGCCGGTCAAACTGAACACGCTCTTTACTATACCTTAAAGCAGTATCATAACAATCCATTGCGGCACCCAGTGCACCCCAGGCAATACCAAAACGGGCTTTGGTTAAACAACCCAACGGGCCCTTTAATCCAATCACATTGGGTAAAATATTTTCTTTAGGAACTTTAACATTGTCAAAAACAAGTTCTCCGGTGGCGCTTGCACGAAGGCTCCATTTTCCATGAGTGGTTGGCGTAGAGAAACCTTCCATTCCTCTTTCAACTACAATTCCCTGGATCTTACCTTCCTCATTTTTGGCCCAAACCACTGCTACATCAGCAAAAGGGGCATTACTGATCCACATTTTTGCTCCGTTCAGTACTACGTTTACACCATCTCCTGCATCTTTGAAATGGGTAAGCATACCGGCAGGATTAGAACCGTGATCGGGCTCTGTTAAACCAAAACATCCCAGCCATTCGCCAGATGCCAGTTTAGGCAGATATTTCATCCGCTGCGCTTCATTGCCATAAGCATAGATCGGGTGCATGACCAGACTGCCCTGTACACTGGCAGTGCTTCTTACACCACTATCGCCTCGCTCCAGTTCCTGCATCATTAAACCATAGCTGATATAATCTAATCCGCCACCACCATATTGCTCAGGAACAGTTGGTCCAAAACAACCCAGATCACCCATTTGCTTTACAATTTGACGGGGAAATTCTGCCCGCTGTGCATAATCTTCTATGATTGGAGATATCTCTTTTTTAACATAGTTACGAACTGATTCTCTGATGAGCTTGTGTTCTTCAGTAAGTAAATCATCTATCAGTAAATAATCAGGAGATTGAAACAAATCGGTTCTGGCAGCCATTTAATCGTTTTTAAATTTTCTAAGTGCAAATTTACCAATAAGGGCGTTACTTGTGCTGATTTGCCAGGTATTTTTTACTTAAAGGCTTAAGATTTGCTTTAAATAGCCTCCAAAGTAAAATCCCCGTTCCTTTTACTGAACGGGGATTTTAAATAAATTACTTGCTAACCATTTATTGGTTATTTCTTTCGCTCAATTTCTCTGTTCATTTCCTCTTCATCTACAGGTCTTTCTGTGGTATCGCCAATTAAATGACGGGAAAAATAATCACACATTTTCCAGAAAAAATATTCGGTCATATCACCAAAGCCATGACGCTGCGTTGGAAGGTATACCAGCTCAAAACGCTTGTTGGCTTTGATCAGTGCATTCACCACACGCATGGTGTTGGCAGGATGTACGTTATTGTCTACTTCTCCATGAGACAGCATCAGACGGCCTTTGAGGTTCTTTGCCAGATCAGGGTTCTTGTCTATATTATACTGGAATGTAGTATCGTTCTTTTCACTGATGATTTCTTTTACACCATGGTGTTTTTCGCTCCACCAACGATTGTAAACAGAGTTATCGTGGTTACCTGCAGAAGATACTGCCACTTTAAAGAAATCCGGATAAACCAACATAGCAGCTGTACTCATGAATCCTCCACCGGAATGTCCGTGAATACCTACTTTATTAACGTCGAGGTAAGAATACCTGTCGGCCAATTGTTCTGCAACTGCTTTTTTATCTGCCAAACCATAATCGCGCAGATTACCATATCCGAAATTGTGGTACCATTTACTGCGGCTCGGGTGTCCTCCCCTGTTGCCTAATGTAATCACTACCATTCCCAACTGAGCCAGGCGATCGGTGCGATCCATTCCCCTGCTGAACGATTTGTTTACCGCCTCAGTTTGAGGACCCGGATACACATATTCTACAATCGGATATTTACTGGTACTGTCAAAATTAAACGGCTTATACATTACTCCATAAATGTCTGTAATACCATCATCTGCTTTAGCTTTAAATGGCTCAGGAAATTTGTAACCCGCTGCAAACAAACTGCTCAGATCGGCAGTTTCCAGATCCATGATCTTTCTTCCGTCCGAAGCCAGTAATACAGATTTAGGAATAGTATTTACCCGTGAAAATGTATTCACTAAATACCGCTTGTTGTCATCCATTGAAGCATTGTGATCAAAGTCTCCGGGGCTTAATAATTTCAGTCCTGTACCATCAAAGTTCACCCGATAGGAATGCAGGAAATAAGGATCTTCATTGCTTTCTTTACCATTGGCAGAAAAATACAATACACGGGCTTTTTCATCAACACCAAGAATCTCCTCACAATGCCATGGGCCTGAAGTGATTTGATTTTTCAGTTTCCCGTTTTCATCATAAAGATAAAAATGTCCCCATCCGTCATCTTCACTCCACTGAATCATTTCCTTTCCACCATTTATCAATCCTGGTCTGCGGATTTCCACATAGGTATTTAAACGCTCTTCAATCACTGTTTTTGCAGTAGCCGTTTTAACATCTACAAAAGCCAGATCAATCCGTTTTAAATCGCGGCTGGTTCTGCTGATATAAAATTTTTCTTCGGTTCCCAACCAGATCATCGGACGGTTGTCGTCATCGCGGTTGCTGACTTTAGAAGGCGTAGTCCAAACATTGATGTCCTGGTCTTTATAAGCGCCTGCAGGAATTTCCCGGCTGGTTTTATCCGCCGCATCAAATATGAGCAGGTGTTCAAGAGGCGCTTCCTTATCGCCCGGCATCTGGTACTTGTAAGTTTCCAGTGTAGGACGCGGATCTGCAATACTGTTGATTACCCAAAGGTCTTTTACATTCCGGTTATCTGTACGGTTGAGTACAAAATATTTAGAATCGGGAGACCATACCAGAAAAGCAGATTTCCGTTTATTTTTATTCTTTTCTTTCTCTACATTACTTTCTCCGGAACCATCACTGTGATAGCCATAATTCTCAACACCGTCTTTGGTGATGGCATTTTCAACGATCGTGCTATCGTCTTCGTTTTTGAGGGCTTTTTCGTAATTGGCTTTGTCCATCCAAAAGAGGTTGTTCTTTCTGCCAAACAAAATAGTGTTGCCATCCGGAGAAATATTGGCCCAGCTTGGTTTACGTTTTGTTTTCTTGAAATCCGTTAATTCTACCAGGTCTCCGGTGAGCAGGTTGTATTCAAAATAAAATACCTTCTTTTCTTTAACAGGAGGTGTTCCTTTTTTAGCTGCAGTATC
>CALPNW020000230.1 GCA_943325035.2 Sphingobacterium thalpophilum
CGCTCGGATAAAGACGACAAAGCCCTGCAAATCATTTCGGCCTGTTTCCCTAACCGGCAAACCGTTGGGATAGATTCCACCGATATTATCTGGGGACTGGGAAGCTTCCATTGCCTGAGCCAGCAGGAACCTGCGGTCTGATAAAACATGAAATCCTCTCTGACAGATTTCACAGCCAGTTATTTATTTAACTGGCTGTTTTTTGTTTGTGCAGGTCTGCGAGGTGAACGGAATATAATTATCAGAGAAGTGTATTCAGGTCTTTTCAATATCCTGTTTTTGGTGGTTTCGCAGTTGTTGTATAATCCGGTGGTGCTGACCATTGATCCGGCCAACGTGACCACCGTTAATGATATAAAATAATTAAACTGATCATTTTCTAGGGAGAAAATGGTTAGCGAAAAAAGGGTTGGACAGGTAAAATGTATAATTTTTATGGCATCATTTAGTCAATCATTGTAATTAATTGGAGGCTGAAATATATAATTAGGATAATGACTTATATGTTAAGCGCTAATTAATAGTGCGTTAAAAGAGTTAACATGAAAAAACCAAAAAGCAACACATTGAAAAGTACGTGCAAGAAGGTTAGCTGTATTGTTGTTCATATAATTCAACTGTAAGAAGGAAATAATTAGGGAGGGAAAAGAACATCGATTAAAGAAAGGATAACGAATCAATAATTAAATATAATTAATAATATATATATTAAAAAATAAAATTTAAAAATTGGGACAAAAGTCGATACATATTGTAGAAAACTCTTCCTTATTAAAGAAGGAATTGATATATCATTTATCTGGTAATTTTAAATTAACAGATACCGACTGTACTTTAAAGTCGCTTGATATGTTATACCTGGATAGTCCTGATTTAATCTTATTAGGATTGGGTTTTCAATTTCCTTTAGACACCATCTCCTATATAAAACTGGTATCAAACCTTTCTAAGTTTTCGTCAACGCCGCTGGTATTGATCGGGGAAAGTGACAAATACAGCGAAATTGAATCGGGGCTTAAACATGGCGCCATTGATTTTATTACAGTGCCATTTATCGACAACAATTTAATTCACCGGCTAAAAACCAATATTAGTTTTAACGAGCAGAATAGAAATAAGGTTTTCAAAGCACCCATAAAAACGTTCATTTCGTTTGAAGAAACCTTTAAAAAGCAGTTTACCAGTTTGGTTAATTCCATTTTATACGAAAAGCCACCTACGATGGTAGTGCTTGCCAATATTATGGCAATGAGTGTGTCATCATTAGAAAGGTATTGCAAACTATATTTTGGAAATACGCCCATTAAATATATTATCAACCTAAAGTTAGAAATGTCGTTGGTATTGCTTAAAACGAATAACGGTAATGTTAAATATGTTAGCAACTACCTGTGCTTTAGTTCTGTACCCTATTTCTGTTTGTGTTTCAAAAATAAATACAAAGAAAGCCCTAAAAAATATATCAATAAAATGGTTAAATAATTTCGAATATAACAGGACGAAATAACCGGCAATAAATAATCAAAAATTATATAATTAAGTCAGAAGGTTATGTTTACCTGTAAATCTAACGAACTGGAGATAATAACAACTAATTTCATTCAATTCAAAATCAGGGTAGTCATAAAATAATTCGAAGTACTTAAACAGCGTTTCGGAAATAGTCAAGTTCATCCTTGGTTTCGAAAATCTCAACAAGCTTAAATTCCTGCTTTTTTAAAAATATATACTACTCCTACTTATGTGAGTCAGGTAGGCGAAGCCGTTTAATTTTATAAGCGTTACACAATTTACAATATCCCACTACATTGAAAAAACTCATTCTTACTTCCTCTCTTTGTTTGGCAATAGCAATAGGAAATGTTTTTGCGCATGATATTGTAGCAAAGCATGAAATAAAGGCAATCAACCCTAAGGCTGCTAATAGGTTAAATGTTTACAATGCGTCTAGGTCTGTAAATGACACCACTCCCGTTAGCGTAAAGAAGCAAAAGAGAGAAGATGCATTAAACGGTATCGCCAATAATTTTAATTATTTCCAGAATGGTTTAGATTCATCGCTTCGTATTGTTATGAGGCCACTGGAGATAAAGCCCAATGATGTGATTGCCATACAGTTTGCCAGTTCATCCCTCAACCAAGAGCAGGTTTCTTTTCTAAAGTATGGCGGAACGGGTGCAACGGATGCAGGATATGTAGTGGATGAATCGGGTATAATTAAAATACCCATTATTGGGGCGATTAGGGCAGCGGGTAAAACGCGTGCTAGTTTGGCCGATACTTTAGAGCAAATATTGAGAGAGAAGGAATTGGTGAAAGGCCCATTGGTGCAAGTTCGGTTTGTTTCCATAAAGATTAGTGTGATGGGCGATGTAGGTTCTCCCGGCATCAGAACATTTTCATCAGATCGTATTACATTAATTGACGCTATTTTAGCTTGTGGAGGGGTAAATGAAACAGGCATAAAAAATGATGTACGAATTATCAGGGAAGTAAACGGTGCAATTAAAGTGATACATGTTAATTTGGTAGATGCCGGATTTATTGGATCGTCGGCTTTTCAGTTAGAACAAAATGATATTGTGTATGTAGACGCGGATAATGTGAAACTAAAACAACTGAAGCGCGGCAAGAAAACCTTTATGCGCGATTTCACAACAGGAATATCGCTGGTATCGAGCTTATTTTTAATATTAAACATCATTAATTTATTTAAGTAATTTTAATGAGTAATAATTCATTTCTACAACAAATCAATTTAAAATCATCGGAGGATAAGTTCACTCCCACAGAACTACTATTTAAATATCTGTCGTACTTACCACTCTTTGTAATTTCTATTGCTATATGTATTGCTGTAGCAGTTTCTATTTTGCGTTATACGGTTCCTGTATATAAATCATCTACCCGGTTACTCATCAAAAACAATAGCGATAACAAGCCTTCGTTTAGTACACGAGGCGGTGGAGATTTAATTGAAACGGCCCTGTTTTCGAATAGTCAAATCAACCTTGATAACGAAATAATGGCTATTAAAGCCACTCCGTTTATTCAAAAAATTGTAACAGAATATAAATTTAATTACAGTTATTTAAATGAAGGGAATTTTAAAACAACTGAATTGTTTGGCAATACGCCTTTTACATTTGAGCTGATAAAATGGAGAGATTCGCTCTCCGGGTTTCAATTGTATTTAACCAATTTATCCGACTCGGGTGGGGTAATTAGTTCGTCGAAGAAGATGAACGATAAAGTGCGCTTTACATGGAATTCCGCAATTATATTTGGAGGCAATTATTTCAAGTTGCATCCCCAAATGCCGGGTGGATGGAATGATAATTATTTCTTTACCTACGAGCCACCCATTAATACAGCAAACGGTATCATTGCTAATTTATTGGTTTTTCCGAATAACAGTAAAACAACCATTATTCAACTTGAATTGAAGGGCGGTAATTTGTTAAAAATATCAACCATCCTTAATATTATCGTTGATAAATATTCCCAGCAGGCTCTAGTTGAGAAAAATTTAATGGTAGACAATACCATCAATTTTATCAACCAACGTTTAGAAATTGTTGCCAACGAATTAGGTACGGTAGAAGGTGAGTTAACCGATTTTAAAAAGGCAAACAAAATGGTGGATGTGGCTTCTTTAGTGGGAGAAGTAAATACTAAAAGACTCACGTTAGACGAGAGTTTGGTTCAAGTAGGTATCCAAGATCAACTGATACAACTATTAACGCAGCAGGTAAAAGATATTAATGGATCAGAATTACTTCCAACTGATTTTACGATTTCAAGTTCGGTGTCTGCTTTAATCATACAGTACAATACATTGATTTTAAAAAGACTACAAGAAGAACC
>CALPNW020000231.1 GCA_943325035.2 Sphingobacterium thalpophilum
ACCTGAATGCCCGGCATTTTCCGCAACAATTCCTGAACATCCGCATTGGCACTCACTCTAAAGCTGTCTGCTTTGTATTCGGTAGTATCGCCTTTAACACGGATAGCGCTGATTCTTTGCTGAACGATTACTTCCTGCAATAAAGTGGCTTTAGTGATTACCGGTATCTTCCCCAGATCGGTTGGCTGATTGTCTTTTACCTCAACAAGGTCTACATAATCGGCATAGTTTGGATAACTGACCATCACTATATATTTGCCGACGGCAATATCAGGTAATTCAAAACGCCCGTCTTTGTTACTTCTTGTAAACTTTACCAGAACAGAATCTTTGGTTCTTAGCAGGGCAATTACGGCATTGTCCAGATTTTGTTTATTCAGTGTGTCGGAAATAGTTCCGGTTAAAATTCCCTGTTTCTGTTGCGCAAAGGTTGAAGTGCAAAAACCGGCAAGCAGAAACAAAAACCCCATAAGTCTGGTCATAAATGCAGTAGTATACGTCTTGAGATGAATTTTGTTGTAAATTCCATAAATCTTACAACATAACTATAAACTTAGTTGTAAGATTTAGTTAAAACATGATTATTCAATATGGCTAAGTCAGAAAAGTCAACCGATATTAAAGCATCCGATTCTGCAGAAAGAACAGTAAAAACGAAAAAAGTTGGAATGCAGGTTCCAGAAAAATACGAAGAAGTTCATTTTGTAGAAACCAACCAGGCTGTTTGGAACTATTCATTGTTTAGCAGTGAAGACGTGAAAAATTTTCAGCAGGGTACCCATTACAGTCTCTATAATTATTTTGGTAATAAGCAGATTACCGTGCTGGATACTGCAGGTACTTATTTTGCTGTATGGGCGCCTAATGCCACATTCATTGCAGTTACAGGGTATTTTAATAACTGGGATAAAACAACGCATCCTTTAAAAGTACGGCAGGATAATTCCGGTATCTGGGAAGGGTTCATTCCTAACCTTCATGCAGGGGAAGCCTATAAATACCATATCCATGGATTCAACGGCGTCAAGTTAGATAAGGGAGATCCGTTTGCACATTTCTGGGAGAAGCGTCCTTTTACAGCCTCCATCACCTGGCAAACAGACTATGCGTGGAAAGATGAGGAGTGGATGAAAACCAGAAAAACACACAATTCATTAAAGAGTCCTTATTCTGTATACGAAGTACACCTGGCCAGCTGGATGCGGCCCGATAAAAATGACGAAGCGTCTTACAACAGCTACCAGCAGATAGCAGAACGAATGGTGCCTTATGTAAAGGAAATGGGCTTTACCCATGTGGAATTTATGCCGGTGATGGAACACCCTTTTGATGGCAGCTGGGGTTACCAGGGAACCGGATATTTTGCACCTACCTCACGATTTGGCACACCACAGGATTATGCCGGATTGGTAGATGCCTTTCACCAGGCAGGTATTGGGGTGATACTAGACTGGGTGCCTTCGCATTTTCCGTATGATGCCCATGGATTATTTATGTTTGATGGTACACATACCTACGAGTATGCAGACATGCGCAAAGGATATCATCCCGATTGGAACTCTTATATTTTTAATTACAAACGGGGCGAAGTAAAATCATTTTTAATCAGCAGTGCAAGATTCTGGTGCGATCAGTTTCATACAGACGGTATAAGGGTAGATGCGGTGAGTTCTATGCTGAGACTCGATTACAGCAGAACACAGGGACAATGGGAAGCCAATGAATACGGAGGCAACGGAAATATTGAAGCGATCGCATTCATCAAGGATCTGAATGAAACACTTTACCGCGATTTCCCGGATATTCAAACTATTGCGGAAGAAGCAACCGACTGGCCAAAGATCAGCAAGCCAACTTTTGAAGATGGTCTTGGATTTGGTATGAAGTGGATGATGGGCTGGATGCACGATACGCTGGATTATTTTAAACTTGATCCTGTTTTCAGACAGTTTCACCAGGATAAGTTCTCCTTCAGTATGATGTATTTCTATGATGAGAATTTTATGTTGCCATTAAGCCATGATGAAGTGGTGCACGGCAAGAGTCCGATGTTGTATAAAATGCCGGGAGATGAGTGGCAGAAATTTGCCAACCTCCGGATACTATATACTTATATGTTTACGCATCCTGGCGCAAAATTGTTGTTCATGGGAGATGAGTTTGGCGCAACCAATGAGTGGAACTACAAAAGTGAACTACAATGGGAATTACTGGAACATCCCAGCCATGGAGGTATGAAGCATTGCATTCAAAAGCTCAATGAGCTCTATCGCTCAGAACCGGCCCTGTACGAAAAACAGTTTGAGCCGGGTGGATTTGAATGGGTAGACCTTAATCACCGGAGCGACTCTGTACTGGTCTTTAAGCGAAAAGGAAAGAAAGAAAAGGATGATGTACTGGTGATCCTGAACGTAACGCCGGTGGTACGCAATAATTGGGAAATTTATGTGCATGGAAAAGGAAAGTGGGCGGAGATCTTTAACAGCAATGCCAAAGAATTCTGGGGAACGGGCGATGTCTTTAATCCGGATATTCAAAGTGAACTGGTAGACAAGCCTTCAAAATGCTATAAAATAAAAGTTCATCTGCCGGCACTGGGTGCTATTGTGCTCAAATAATTTACAGGACCTGTAACTTAATGCCTGCCGTTTCGTTTTATACCAAAAGGAAGAATGAAAAAAATATTGCTGTTACTCGGTTTTAGCCTGTTTGTTTTACAATACGGGTTTGCGCAAAAAGAAATCAATGAGGCCAATAGCCAGAAAAGAACCATCGCTGCATTCCATGGCATAGAAGCTTCTTCAGGAATAGAAGTATTCATTACCAAAGGTGATCAGGAAGAACTGGCGGTTTCTGTTGGAGACCTGGACTACCTGGAAATGGTTAAAACAAAAGTATCCAAAGATGGTATATTGGTCATATCCCGCGAGGGCAACTGGAAATTATGGAACACCTGGAAGAACTGGAAAGTAAGGGTGTATGTTTCTTATACCGGTTTAACCCAACTGAAAGCCAATAGCGGAAGTTCCATAACTGGAACCGGTGTGCAACTGGGTTTCCTCAAAGCAGAGGCCAATAGCGGGGGCATGATTAAGTTAAGTGGGAAGGCCGATATGCTGGATGTGGAAACCAACAGTGGAGGCAATTTCAAAGGCAATGAGCTGGAAGCCTTGAACTGCAAAGCAGATGCATCGAGCGGTGGCAATATGCAACTCTATGTTACCAAAGAGTTATCTGCAGAAGCCAACAGCGGCGGAAGTATCAAATACCGCGGAGAAGGTCTGATCAAAAATATCAGCACCGGCAGCGGCGGGTCTATTAAAAAGCAGCAGTAATTTTCTAATGCTGCTTTGCCGGAAGAGGAATAGCTACCGTAAAAATAGTTCCCTTGCCGGGTTCACTCCATTTTACAAAGAGTTTGCCATTATGGTATTGTTCAATAATTCTTTTACTGAGTGATAGTCCGATTCCCCAGCCTCTTTTCTTGGTGGTGAATCCGGCTTTAAAAACATTGCTGAGGTTGCTTTTAGGAATGCCTTTTCCGGTATCCCTGACGTTAATAATCAGCTCGTTGCTCTCCAGATGAAAGTCTATATGAATAGCTCCCTTCCCGTTCATTGCATCCAAAGCATTCTTTAAAAGATTTTCGAAAACCCAGTCGAACAGGGTAGGAGATAAATTTACTTTTAGTGTTCCAAGATTACCCGGATCAAAAGTGAATACCACCTGCTCGCTGCTTCTTTTTTTCATGTAGTTCACTACAGAAAGTACCAGGTCTACCGGGTGTTGAGGCGATAAAACGGGGGTGCTTCCGATCTTGCCAAAAC
>CALPNW020000232.1 GCA_943325035.2 Sphingobacterium thalpophilum
AATGCCAGAACTGTCCGATCCGCTTCTGCTTTCGGGAATATAAGTGCAATGAACTTCTGTAATATTTCCTGCAGCGTCTTTGATCACATCGTTGCATTGTATGATGTAGGCACTTTTTAACCGAACCATCTGTCCGGGAGCCAGGCGGAAATATTTTTTAGGAGCTACCTCCATAAAATCATCTTTCTCTATAAAGAGCTCTCTGCTGAAAGGCATTTCTCTTGTTCCTCCGTTTTCATCCTCCGGATTATTCTCACTCTGCATCCATTCAACTTCCTGTTCAAAGTTGGTGATGACCAGTTTCAATGGATCAAAAACCACCATTCTTCTTTGAGCAGATTTATTCAATTCTTCCCTCACACAAAATTCAAGTAACCCCATATCAATGAGATTCTCTCTTTTTGCAACCCCAATTCTATCGCAGAATTCACGGATGCTCGAAGCCGGATAACCCCTGCGACGCATGCCACTGATAGTACTCATTCTTGGATCGTCCCAACCATGAACCATTTTTTCCATCACCAGCTGCAGGAGCTTGCGTTTGCTCATTACCGTATAGGTCATATTCAAACGGGCAAACTCATATTGCTTAGAAGGATAGGTACCTAGTTTTTCGATGCACCAGTCGTACAATGGACGGTGTGGCACAAATTCCAGCGAACAGAGTGAATGCGTAATATGTTCTATGGAATCACTTTGTCCGTGCGCAAAATCATACATCGGGTACACACACCACTGGTCACCGGTACGGTGATGGTGTGCATGTTTAATGCGGTAAATGATTGGATCTCTCAGTAACATATTGGGAGAAGCCATATCAATTTTAACCCTTACCACTTTAGATCCGTCGGGATATTTACCCGCCTTCATATCCAGAAACAACTGCCTGTTTTCTTCCACCGTTCTATCTGCATATTTGTTTCGGGTGCCGGGCTGTACCGGAGTACCTTTTTGTTCAGCAATTTCCTCGCTGGTACTGTCGTCTACATAAGCCAGTTCCTGTTCTATCAGCTTCATAGCCAATGCAAACAACTGGTCAAAATAATCAGATGCATATAGTTCACTGGCCCATTCAAATCCCAGCCATTGAATATCCTTCTTAATACTTTCTACATATTCAGTATCCTCTGTAACAGGATTGGTGTCATCGAACCGAAGGTTGGTTTTTCCGCCATATTTTTTGGCAACACCAAAGTTCAGGCAGATGCTTTTGGCATGTCCGATATGCAGGTAGCCATTTGGCTCAGGAGGAAATCTGGTGATAATGCTATCTACCTTTCCACTGGCTAAATCGGCCTCTATAATTTCTTCAATAAAATTCAGACTCTTTTCTTCGCTCATTCCAGATTGTGTTTTGGACGGCAAATGTACGAAATCATCAGAGGGAATTTGCGATAACCTTTATTATTTGGCTATTTCAACACTGTCAAAAAAAGACTGGGCATTTTCTGCTTTCGCATCGGGGGCAGCAGATAAATACATCACCTGGTGCAATACAGAACCAATGAAAAATAAATACCCGAATGCTTTTTTACCCCTGAACTGGGCATTATCTGATTTGGTTCCATCAAGTTCCAGGTATAAACTATTTTTTCCTTTGAACTGAGTTACCTGGTCTTTGGTAATGACTACCCCTCCCATCTGGCTCACTAATCCTCCCTTCAGTTGATCCCAAAGCAGATCACCCATGGCTGATACCATATCTGCGGAAAGACCCATACCACTCAGGTCCAGCCCCATTGCCATGTATCCGGCGCTGGTATCTTTTGCATATAAATACATAGAGCCCCCGGTAGGTAATTTTTGTTCATCAGGCTTTCCGGGGAAAACCACTTTTACGTTGCCTGATAGAATTTGAGGTGTATTCTGTGCCAACAACACGCCTGAAAAAGAAATTGCAATAAAAAGAGTAAAGATTTGCTTGATCATAAGATAAAATTATGCGGAAAATTATTATTGAGTTGATTTATTGGTATTTATAACAGCATATGCAGCAACAAAGTTTACCGCTTTAACCATGTCATCATGCAACAGCCGGTCTGCTTCATTAAAACTGACCTCCTTTCTGAAAGCAGCCATCAGATTTTCCAGTACAGGTGAAGATTGTAAGGGACGCCTGAATTCAAGTGCCTGTGCCGCACTTAACAGTTCAATCGCCAGAATTTTTTCTACATTCTGAACAACTCTCCAGCATTTGGTAGCAGCGTTGGCACCCATACTCACATGATCTTCCTGATTGTTGCTGGAGGATATACTGTCTACAGAAGCTGGTGTACAGAGCTGTTTATTTTCACTCACAATCCCTGCTGCAGTGTATTGAGGGATCATAAATCCGGAATTAAGACCTGCATCTTTTACCAGAAACAAGGGTAATCCTCTTTGGCCGGAGATTAATTGATAGGTTCTACGTTCAGAAATATTCCCTATTTCACTCATGGCAATTGCCAGATAATCGAGTACCAGGGCCAACGGCTGTCCATGAAAATTGCCACCACTAACAATCAGGTCCTGATCGGGAAATATGTTCGGATTGTCTGTAACAGAATTGATTTCGCGAATAAATACAGCCAACACATGTTCAAATGCATCTTTACTGGCACCATGAACCTGGGGAATGCAACGGAAGGAATAAGGATCCTGCACTTGTTCTTTAGGTTGAACGGCGATGGAACTACCCTCCAGGTGTTCAATCATTTGTTGGGCGGTTGCCACCTGGCCGGCATGGGCTCTTATGCGATGAATATTTTCATTGAAAGGTTCAGACACACAATCAAAAGCATCAAAAGAAAGCGCAGCGATCAGGTCGGCCATTGCCAGCAATTGTTCCGATTTTTTCAAACAATACATGCCATAGGCACTCATAAACTGGGTGCCATTGATCAATGCCAACCCTTCTTTGCTTTGCAGGTGAAT
The DNA here is from genome assembly GCA_943325035.2 of Sphingobacterium thalpophilum. Classification (GTDB taxonomy): domain Bacteria; phylum Bacteroidota; class Bacteroidia; order Chitinophagales; family Chitinophagaceae; genus Sediminibacterium. Next base: position 2,914 of record CALPNW020000232.1, read on the forward strand.
GGGCTCCCAGTTAAAAAGCTGCATCACAGCAGATGTGTGCATTTTTACTCCTTCATGAACCACTTCACCCAGGCCCAGTAAAGGGATGCTTAAATGACTTAAAGGGGCAAGATCACCGGATGCACCCAGCGATCCCTGCGTATAAATAACAGGCAGTACGTTGTTATTAAACATATCGATCAACCGGATCACCGTATTGATCTGAACGCCGCTGTGGCCAAAACTGAGCGACTTGATCTTGAGCATCAGCATCAGCTTCACAATATCTGCGGGCACTTGTTCCCCCAATCCACAGGCATGGGAAACCAGTAAATTATATTGAAGCTGTTCAATTTGAGAAAAATCGATCTTTACATTCTGCAAAAAACCGAACCCGGTATTAACACCATAGTATAACTGATCAGAATTATTGGTCTTTTGATTGAGGAATTCCCGGCAAGCCATGATTTTTTCATGGGCATCAAAAGTGATGGAAACCAGTTGATCATAATCAAGCAGGTCTTTAACTTGTTGAAAATTAAGCCATTTACTGTCTAGAGGCAGATAATTGTAACTCATTCAGGCAATCGTTTGATGCAAAGTAATTGATTTAGGCATATCTGAAGGAATATCCGAGTATGGTTTGTATAAGTGGTTAATTTTCCGTTATTTTGCACCTCCTAAACCGGTTCGGTAGCTCAGCTGGATAGAGCAACTGCCTTCTAAGCAGTAGGTCATTGGTTCGAATCCAATCCGGATCACAAAGCCCCGCATATTCTGTGGGGCTTTTTTTATATGTACAGAGATATAGTTACATACTTCCTTTAATAAATTCATATACTAATAAATAGTATATTGT
>CALPNW020000233.1 GCA_943325035.2 Sphingobacterium thalpophilum
GCTCACTTCCGGACATGTAGATGAAGTACTGAGCAACGAGGATATTGTAGAGCTGGCATCTGCCAACATGGAACAGCTGAAAATATGCATTGCCGAAATGGGTGGTTATACTTCCATTCGCGAAGACAATCAGCGTTTGCAGATACACTATCCAATTGGCACTGCCAATATGGAAGCCATCAACAGTCATTGTTTTAAAAATGGTATCACCCTGCAATTACTGCTGAGTAAGAAAAAAAGTCTCGAAACAAAATTCTTTGAATTAACCAACGACTAAATACAACCTGATGCTTTTATTATTAAAAACAGAATGGCTTAAAATAAAAAAATACCCGGCATTCTGGTGGATGCTGGGAATTGTGATGCTCACCTATCCGGGCATTAACGGAATGTTCTTTAATATTTACCAGCAAATAACCCAGGGCAAGGAGATGACCAATAATATTGCCAAAATGCTGTTGGGCAATCCATTTGCATTTCCGGAAACCTGGCATACGGTAGCTTATTTTTCTTCCATATTTATATTACTGCCTTCTATACTGGTGATCATGCTGGTTACCAACGAATACAATTACCGCACACATCGCCAGAATATCATTGATGGCTGGAGCCGTAACCAATTCATCAGCAGTAAACTGATTGATGTAACCCTGATCTCTTTTATAGTTACACTGGTATATATGGCAGTAGCTGCCGGTTTTGGTATTTATGCAGACAATATCAGCTGGAACAGATGGGCCGAGCAATTGCAATACATCCCCTTGTTTTTCCTGCAAACATTTGCACAGTTGTCTATTGCTTTTTTACTGGGTTATCTGGTAAAGAAAGCATTCATTGCTTTGGGTATATTTCTGTTCTATTACCTGATCGTAGAAAATATTCTGGTAGGCGTCATGAAGTTTAAAAAAATACCGGGAGCAAGATTTCTGCCATTTGAAGTATCCGATCGGATACTGGTATCTCCGGCATTCTCCGGCAACTTTGGGAAAGACATAAAAACGGGTTATGAGGAGGCCCTGAACCAGGTACCACAGCAGGTTGTACTTACCCTGTTACTAACGGCTGTTATATGGGCTATCTGCTATAGGGTACACCAAAAAAGAGATATTAAATAAGTTTGTTACGGAAATACTGTCCCCTACTTCGCCAATTCATCGATGGCTTCAATGATATTGTGGTATTTAAACGAAAATCCGGTGGCCAGCATTTTGTGGCAGCTTACGGTAGTACTTTTTAATATTTCTATACTCATTTCGCCGAGCACTATTTTTAATACAAAAGCAGGAACACAAAAAGGAATATAAAAGCTGCCGCAAAGTTTTTTTGCCAGCACAATGGTGAGTGTTTTATTGCTGACCGGTGAGGGAGCAACCGCGTTAAAAATACCCTGCATTTGCTGATGCTCCAGGGCGTAAATGTATTGATTACAGAGATCATCTATATGGATCCAGCTAACCATTTGTTTGCCATTACCTAAAATAGCTGCTGTTTTAAACAACAATGGTTTTTTGAATTCTACCAGTGCACCACCTTCGTTGCTTAATACAATTCCGGTTCTTAATATCACCAGGCGTTTGCCTAATGCCGTTACCGGAGCAATACTTGCTTCCCACAATCTGCAGGTTTCACCTAAAAAATCCGGATAACAATCAGCCGTTTCTTCAAATCCTTTTCCATGGCCGGGCACCCCTTTAACAGCGGCTTTATCCGGACCATACCAGCCAATGGCTGAAGCACTTACTACAGCCTGCACCTGGTTGGTATTTTGTTGCAGGGCAGCAACAATTAATGCACTGCTTTTTGTTCTGCTATCGGCAATTTCTTTTTTGCGTTGCTTGCTCCAGCGTTTATCTGCCACACCGGCTCCTGCCAGATGAATGATATAATCTGCTGAAGTGATGGCAGCAGGATCGATATAGTTTTCGGTAAGATTCCAGTTGAAATAGTTGATTCCCGTGCCCGTTCCCCTCCTTTCAGGAGGGGTGGTATTGCCCCTACTCAGTATATTCACCTGGTAACCTTTTTCTAGAAGAAGTTGAGTAAGCCGCTTACCAACTGTTCCTGTTCCACCGGTAATCAATACAGTAGCCATTGCCTTTGTTTAATACTGAAAGGTAGCACTAATCGGGTACTGTAAAATAAAAAACCTCCTGCTAAAAGCAGGAGGCTACAAGTAAAAGTACACTTAATACACATCTATATAAAACGGGTTAGTCCGGCTTTTTACCATCCAGAAAAGTATTGATGGTAGAGATCTGTGTTTGGTTATTCTCGTCTTTCCCAACAGTATACTTGCTGTAGAAATTTTCTACAGAAGTAAGTGTATTGCCAAACAACTCCATATTTCTTCTGATGTAAGCAGGCACAGCATCAAACTCGCCGCTTGCATCCGAAGTATTGTTCATATTAAAACTAAGATTACGAAGTTTCTGAATCCTTTCGGTAGCCCTTCTTTTCTGGTCTTCCACATCATCAATGAATGTTTCATCATTAACAGGTTGTTTTGGAGCAGCAGCAACAGGAGCAGCCGGAATCTGTTTCATAGCCTCTTCCGATTTTTCAACCAGTTGCATATCAAACATCGGTTCTTCTATGGCAACTTCAACAGGAGCAGGCATTTGCACCGCAACAGTTACCTGCTGAACAGCTACCGGTTCAACAGCAATCTGCTGAACGGTTACCTGTTGTGCGGAGCTTGTTTCGGCAGCATAAATATTGGAAGGCTTGGTTAGAAACCCGCCATTGTTTACCATGGTTGGTGTATCGTTCAACTGAAAGTCTAACAGCGCTTCTGCCTCAGTAACCGGCGCTTTGATCGCTTCCACAACAGGCACTTCTGCAACTGCTTCTACCGGTGCGGTAATCGTTGTACTTAATTCAAAATGCAATACCAATGATTCTCTTTCTGCAATAGCAGCCTGTACAATTGCAGGCTCCTGCATGGTTGGAGTCATTGCATCTGCAACAGGAAGCTCTACTACCGGAACTGCCATCAGCACTTCAGGTGCAGCTACTGCAACCGGTGCATTAAAAGCGATAGGCTGGGCTACAGGCTCGTCCAGATTCAGGTTTAGTGTAACCACTTCTTTAACTGCAACTACTTCAGGTGTTTTGATTGCCTGCGGTTTTGCAAAAGGGTCTTTATGTTCAAATCCGGTAGCTATTAAAGTGATACCTATTTTTTTATCGAGCGCTGGATCGTAACCCATACCCACAATAACATCGGAATCTTCACCTGCCTGCATACGCAGATAGTTATTGATGGTTTCCAGTTCATCCATCGTGCACTCATGATCTCCTTCTGCACTGTTAATGTTTAACAGAATCCATTTTGCACCTTTAATATCACTGTCGTTGAGCAGTGGTGAATTAAGGGCTTCTTCTATAGCCAGCTGAGCTCTGTTCTCTCCTTCAACTTCTGCTTTGCCAAGAATAGCTACTCCACCGTTTTTCATAACAGTACAAACGTCTGAAAAATCCACAATGATATGACCACGGCTGTTGATTACATCCGTGATACATTTAGCTGCAGTTGCCAGTACATTATCGGCTTTAGAAAAGGCCTCTTTCATTTTAAGATTGCCATATTGCATGCGCAATTTATCGTTACTGATTACCAGCAATGTATCTACAAAAGGTTTTAACGCTTCAATCCCTTCCTGCGCCTGCTGGTGACGTCGTGGTCCTTCAAATCCAAAAGGAGTAGTTACAATACCTACCGTAAGTATACCCAGATCTTTA
>CALPNW020000234.1 GCA_943325035.2 Sphingobacterium thalpophilum
GGCTTATACATTTATAATACATTGACCGGCAAAGGCAGGAGGATACAGAAACAGTATAACAATCCTTATTCGATCACTGACAATGTTGTTTTTTCATTTTACAAAGATAGAGAGGGAGGAACATGGCTTGGGACTTACTTCGGAGGAGTTAACTATTATTCAAAGGAGTACAATGTTTTTAAAAAATATATTCCACAACCCGCCATACCTAATAGTATACAGGGAAATATCATTCACGAGATCACCCCCGATCAGTATGGAAATCTTTGGATAGGAACAGAAGATGCGGGGCTAAATAAACTAAACCTAAAAACGGGACAATATCAACACTACGGGCCAGGAAAGGAACAAGGAAGTATAGTTTATTCAAACATACATGGCCTGTTGGCAACAGGTAATGAATTGTGGATCGGCACACTGGAACATGGGTTAGATGTAATGGATATCCCCTCAGGTAGAGTAATCCGTCATTACCAGTCAGGGAAAGATAGTAATTCTCTTAAAAGTGATTTTATTATTACGATTCAAAGAACTCGCAATGGAGATATACTAATTGGCACAAGAGCTGGAATGTACCGATACAATAAAAAAAGGAACAACTTTAGTGCAGTTCCTTTTTTTAATATGCAAGTGAATGCTATTCATGAAGACTACCAGGGTACACTATGGGTGGGCACCGGGTCCAGTGGGGTTTACTACTATAATCCATTGACCAAAAAAACAGGGCAATTGCAACAGCACCCAACAGACAAAGGAGGCTTGCTCAACAACCAGGTCAGTAGTTTATTCGAAGATAGTCACCACCAATTATGGATCTGTACGAATGAGGGCCTGTCTCAATATGATCCAGCCAGTAAAAAAATCAGGCATTATACCATGCAAAATGGGTTACCGGATAATCAGGTACTTTCTGTGAAAGAAGATGATGATAAAAAGATATGGGTATCCACTTTCAAGGGCCTAGCAATGATCAACCCAACGGATCATACGATACGAACTTATAAAAGTGCCAATGGGTTACCCACTGAACAGTTCAATAACCGTTCCTCGTATAAAGGGCAGAATGGCAATCTGTTTTTTGGCACCATTAATGGGATGATCTCCTTCAACCCTAAGAATATAGAAGAGCGCGATTTTACACCACCTGTATTTATTACTGGAATACAAGTTAACAACAAGGATATTCCTATCAATACTGAATCTTTATCAACTTCTGTTGTTTATACAAAAAAAATTACATTACCCTATAACCAATCCAGTATCAACCTGGATGTTGCTGCCTTAAGTTATAACTCCCCGGAGTTAAATGAGTATATGTACACAATGGACAATTTTGACATTGGATGGACCTCGTTAAAAAGCAATAGGCGTATTTATTATACCCAATTACCCCCGGGCCGTTATCTTTTCAGGGTAAAAGGCTCCATAGGCAATGGAAAATGGAATCCAAAGGAAACTACCTTACAAATTAACATCCTCCCACCATTTTGGGCAACGATATGGGCATATATGTTTTACCTGTTGGTTGGAGGAATCATTATATTTATCATGCTTCGGTCTTATTACCTGGTATTAAATGCAAGGAATAACCGGAAGATCGACCTTTTTGAAAGAGAAAAGGAAAGAGAAATCTACAATGCAAAAATTGAGTTTTTTACAAATGTAGCACATGAAATAAGAACACCGTTGACATTGATAAAAATGCCTCTTGACAAATTACTGAGCCGGCAAACTTTAGATTCCGAAACTGAAGAAAGTTTGAACATTATGAAGAAAAGTACTAACCGCCTGATTGCCCTGACCAATCAATTGCTTGATTTCAGAAAGGCAGAAGAAAATAAATTCAGCCTGACTTTTACAAAGGTCGACATCAACGAAATGCTGGAAGAAATGCATGTCATTTTCAAAACCGCTGCAGACCAGAAAAACCTTCATTTCACAGTCGACGTTCCGCGCATAACACTTCATGCTTTTGTTGATGAAGAAGCGGTAAAAAAGATCATCGTCAATCTTATTAGTAATGCCATTAAGTACGCTGACAGGAAAGTATCTGTTCGCATGCTTCCTTTTTCTAGTGAAGACAGTCAGTTTCATATAGAATTTAAGAATGACGGATATAAAATCCCTTCTGACCTACGCGAGAAAATATTTGAGCCTTTCTTTCGCATCAAAGAAACTGAAAAAGAAGCAGGAACAGGGGTAGGTCTACCCCTTGCCAAAGCACTTGTTGAACTGCACAAAGGGAATCTCGAATTAACGCCCACACGCGACGAATGGAACTTATTCATCCTTTCTTTACCCATTCACCAGGAAATGGAGATCGATCTCAAAAATCATAACACAGATGACGTCAGCAACGAAAATGAAAGGGTTACATCCCCTGAAAATATGGTGGACTACAACAAGCCAATGATACTTGTTGTAGAAGACAACAAAGAAATACTTTCATTTATTCAGAAAGAATTATGGCCAAATTACCAGACCCGTTTTGCTTTAAATGGACAACATGCCCTTGAAGTGATGGAGAAAGAAAACGTGCAACTGGTCATCAGTGATATCATGATGCCGATAATGGATGGAATAGAATTATGTAAAAAAATAAAGACCGACATTCAGTATAGCCATATTCCAATTATTTTATTAACGGCTAAAAAATCATTGCATGCAATGATCGAAGGCCTTGAGGTTGGTGCAGACGCCTATATTGAAAAGCCTTTCTCTTTTGACCATTTGAATGCCCAGATCACCAACCTGATAACCAACCGGAATACTATCAAGGAATATTTTGCGAGGTCTCCACTCACTCATTTAAAAGGAATAGCCTATTCACAGGCAGATAAAGAATTTATTGAAAAACTAAATGCTGTGATCGAAGAAAATATTATGAAAATAGATCTGGAGGTGCAGCATCTTTCCAAGTTTATGAATATGAGCAGACCAACCTTGTACCGAAAAATTAAAGCACTATCCAATTTAACACCTAATGAGCTGATCAGTCTCTCGAGGTTAAAAAAAGCAGCTGAGTTACTAGCAGAAGGAAAATACAAAATTAACGAGGTGGCATATATGGTTGGATACACCGTGCACGCCAATTTTTCGAGGGATTTCAATAAACAATTTGGCGTAACACCATCTGCCTATGTTAACAGTGTAAAGCCCGAACCCATCGCATAATCTATAATTTCTAAAAACTAGTTTTTAGGATTCATAGTCAGTTCTTCTACAACTACCTAAAAGGGTATTATACAATATTGACTTTACGCCCTCACACTTCAGAACCAGCTGCCAGTTCCCCAGCGATATTTTTGATAAGACATTTTTTGAAAGGGATACGGAATTTTTCATTGGATCTACTTAACCAGATAGTACTGAATATCAGGCAGCTTCCTCGCGCAGAAAAAGTCAGCTCCTAAGAGCTGACTTTAGTACTTTCCATATTATTCAAAAGAATAACAGTGAAGCGAGAATGGGAATTGAACACATCACCTCAGGGATATTATCATTGTCGAGAAAATTAAGCCGTTGATTTGTAAGGCGTTATATTCTTACAAAACCGATTTCAGAGGGAGTTTTCCTCTCGCAGCGCATTTATAGTATAATTGATTAATATATAGCTTACCTTTTAAAAGTAAATCACATACTCTATTGCAATTCTAAAGCAACAGCTCTATTTACAATTCTTGAGATCACTATCATTTCCCTTAGACTCTTATTTAATCATTGAAA
>CALPNW020000235.1 GCA_943325035.2 Sphingobacterium thalpophilum
AATATTTTGTAAAATTTAAATAGTAACAAATGAAAGGCGAAATTATGCCCGCTATTGTACAAATCAGCAGGCAACATTTAGAAGAACTGACACACGAAGTAAGAGAAACACTGGCAACAGAACTGATGGTAAAAACCATACAGCCTCAGCCAAGAAGCTTTTGCGCGGTTGATCTCTGGAAAATTCACAACCAGAAAAGATCTGCTAACCTGCAGTTCAAATCTAACTTCTAAAGTATTGTAAAGGCCCGCAAGGGCTTTTATTGTTTAGGGGCCTTACTGATATCCCACTTCAGGTACCCGGTAAAATAGTTGCTGTTCCGGCGGATAAAAGTATCGAATTCATGCTGCTTTTGGTATTTTGCAGTATGGAAAAAGCTTTACTGCGAACAGAATACAAGCAGAAACGCAATGCGCTTTCATCTGGCCAGCAACTCCGGAACGATGATCTGTTGTTACTCCAGTTTCAGCAACTTGATTTTTCCGGTGTGAACACCATGATGACCTACTGGCCGCTCGCCAATCAGGCCGAGCCCAACACCCATTTGTTTTCGGGTTATTTACGCCATATGATTCCGGGATTATCGATCACATATCCCAAATTAAACGGGGTAAATTCAATGGATGCCATCCTTATAGACGAAGAAACCGTTTATCAAACAGGCAACTGGGGCATTACCGAACCAGGAAGCGGCCCGGTTATTGCTCCGATTGAGATAGACCTTATATTGGTTCCATTATTGGTTTTTGATGAACAAGGCTATCGGGTCGGCTATGGGAAGGGTTACTACGACCGGTTTCTGAGCAATTGCCGGGAAGATGCCATTTTAGTGGGTTTATCCTATTTTGATCCTGTTGCTTTGATTACCGACACCGACGAATTTGATATACCTTTGACCTTTGGGATTACCCCGCAGCATATTTATGAATTTTAATACCATTTTTTTAAAGTCTTTTCGTGTTCTTCTATTGCCCATTGCAGCGCTCTATGGGTTGATCATCATGCTCAGGAATCTGCTGTTCAACAAAAAATGGCTGCAATCTGCCCGTTTTAACTTTCCGGTGATCGGGGTGGGTAATCTGGCGGTAGGGGGAACGGGTAAATCCCCCATGGTAGAATACCTGGCACATTTGCTGAGTTCCGAGTTCCGGATTGCAACGCTTAGCAGAGGGTACAAGAGAAAGACAAAGGGGTATGCGCTGGCCAACGCAAACACAACAGCGCTCGAAATAGGTGATGAGCCGATGCAGTTTTACCTGAAGCACCCAGATATAGCAGTAGCAGTAGGCGAAGAAAGAATTGTAGCCATTCCGCATCTGTTGCAGGACTGTCCGGATTTGCAGGCGATCATTCTGGACGATGCCTTTCAGCACAGAACCGTAACTGCAGGATTTAATATTTTGCTGACCGAATACAGTAATTTATACACCAGGGATTTTTTTCTGCCTACAGGAGATCTTCGCGATGAATGGGCTTCTGCCAAAAGAGCCAATATCATTGTGGTCACCAAGTGCCCGGACGATTTATCTGAAGAAAAAAAAGCCGGTATACTCCGGGAGCTGAAACCCTTGCCCTCACAGCGGGTTTTCTTTACTGCAATAGAATATGGTATTCCTTACCATATCTGCAATGCGGAAAACACATTCAGTATAACCCCCAACGAGGAAGTGTTGCTGGTATGCGGAATTGCCAATCCCAAACCTTTAAAGGATTACCTGCTTCATAATACCCATGCGTATTACCTGCAGGATTATTCTGATCACCATATTTTTTCGATAGATGATCTCAAAGAGATCCTGCAGAAATTTGAGGAAATTACTGCAACGCACAAATTAATATTAACTACAGAAAAGGATGCAGTTCGCCTGATCAAATTCAGGGAACAGTTAACAGGTATACCTTTGTATGTAATGCCCATCTGTCATCGGTTTCTCTTTGACGAGGGCTCACAGTTTGATGAAATGGTCGTTCATTTTATACGCCATTTCTCATTTAATCCAGAATAATGAATAAGAAGAAAACAAAAGCAAAAGCGGCTGAAACTGTAAAAGTTAAAGCCAAATCAAAACAAAAACAAAAGGCAAAAGTAATTGCCGTTCAAACTATAAAAGGCAAGCTGGATGTTACCCGCTCGGGTATGGGTTATGTGATCGTAGAAGACCAGTCTGGTGATGTACTGGTAAGACCCAATGATTTTGCCACTGCGTTGCACGGAGATACCGTTCGTGTTAAAATAGTCAGGGAAAATGCCCGTACAGGTAAAAAAGAAGGAAAGATTGCAGAAGTAATCACCAGAAAGCAAACTGAGTTTGTAGGCCATATACAATTGTCTGCCCACCATGCTTTTTTTGTTCCGGATACCGATAAGCCAATGCCGGATCTGTACATTCCGATGAATGAACTCAACGGAGCGAAACACAAAGACCGGGTGATCGTACAGTTGGTGAAATGGGAAAAGGAAGATAAAAAACCGGTAGGTAAAGTGGTAAGTGTACTGCTCGCAGAAAATGAAAATGATGCGGCCATGAAGGAATTGCTGGCAGAAGCAGGGTTCCCGCTTAGTTTTCCGGCAGAAGTACTGGATGAAGCTGCATTGATCCCTGAAATCATCGACGAGGCAGAAATTGCCAAAAGAAGGGATTGCAGGGAAATTCTCACTTTCACCATTGATCCGGTTGATGCAAAAGATTTTGATGATGCCATTTCTTTCAGGAAATTAGGAGATGATAAATATGAGATCGGCGTGCATATTGCAGACGTAAGCCATTATGTACTTCCGGGAACGGAGCTCGATCAGGAAGCTTATAAAAGAGCTACTTCAGTTTATCTGCCAGACCGGGTAAATCCTATGCTTCCCGAAAAGATTTCCAACGAACTTTGTTCCCTTCGTCCGCATGAAGACAAATTAACTTTCTCTGCAATTTTTCAAATGAACGGAAAGGGAGAAGTAAAACAATACTGGCTTGGCAGAACAGTGATCCATTCCAATCACCGCTACACTTATGAAGATGTTCAGGAAATTGTAACTACTAAAAAAGGGGAGAATGAAGAAGTGATCCTGCTGCTCAATGATATAGCGCAGAAACTCCGCAAGAAAAGATTTGCAAAAGGTGCTATTAATTTTTCATCACAGGAAGTACGTTTTCAATTAGATGAAAAAGGAGTGCCTATTGGTATTGTAGTGAAGGAAAGTTTAGAATCGCATCAGCTGATCGAAGAGTTCATGCTGCTTGCCAATAAAACGGTTGCCGAAAATGTAGCCAAGCTGAGCATCAACAAAAAAACCATTCCTTTTCCTTACCGTGTGCACGACAGACCCGATAAGGACAAGCTGGCTCCATTTATATTGTACGCTAAAAAATACGGACATGTATTTGATATAACCAGCTCACAGGCAATTGCCAAAAGTTTCAATACCATGTTGGCCGATGCGCATGGTAAGCCGGAACAGCATGTGCTGGAGCAGCTGGGTATCCGTACCATGGCCAAAGCAATTTATACTACAGAAAATATAGGTCACTACGGGCTTGCATTTGAACATTACTGTCATTTCACATCACCCATACGGCGTTATCCGGATGTGCTTGTTCACCGGGTGCTGGAAACGGTACTGGACGGAAAACCAATGACCGATAAGAAGATGGAAGAAAAGAGCAAGCACTGCAGTGAGCGGGAGAGAGCTGCAATGGATTGTGAGCGTTCGGGTAAT
>CALPNW020000236.1 GCA_943325035.2 Sphingobacterium thalpophilum
CCGGAAGCTGTTTTTATTGAACAGCGTTGTTTCGTTGCGCTGGTATAAGGTTAGTTCAGCAACAGCCCCCTCCGAAATAGTAATAGCGGGTAAATTAAACAGGGTACGGGCGTTGGTAGAAAATAATTGAACAATCCGGTCATTGCTTAACTGCTCCATCAGATGGTTCACTACTGCAAATGCAGTTTCCAGACCAATCATTCCAAAAGAGGCATATTCAAATTCACAGATCTTATTATCCCAGTCTTGCGGAAAATGATGAGATGCTATACAATCTATAGTGCCATCTGAAATGGCTTCCCTTACTGCCAGCATATCTGCTCTGGAACGGATAGGAGGGTTCACCTTTAAATAAGTATCATAAGATTGCAGGTCTTCGTCACAAAAAAACAAATGGTAAGGGGTTGCGCTGCAGGTTACTGAAACTCCCTCTTTTTTTGCTTCGCGGATAAGATTCAGCGACTGTAAGGTAGATACGCCCGTAAAATGAATGCGGGAACTGGTATATCTGGCCAGATCAATATCTCTTTTCAGAATACTTTCTTCCGCGATGGCCGGAATGCCCGGTAACCCCAGCTGGGTAGAAATAATTCCTTCATTCATGAGCCCGGCTGCGCCGATGCTTTTATCGATGGGTACCTGAATTAGCACACCATCAAAGGCTTTTACATATTGCAAAGCTTTTAAAAACAGTCCCGGAGACTGAACAGGGTGTATACCATCAGAAAAAGTAACCGCACCGCTGTTGCGCATATCATACATTTCTGCCAGTTCCTTACCCTCCGTTTTTCGGGTGATAGCCCCAATGGGGTGTATATGAATAGGTAAGTGATCAGTTTGTTTGGAGGCGTATTCAACCAGTGATTTGTTATCGGTTACCGGATTGGTATTTGGCAAGGTAAATACGCGGGTATAGCCTCCTGCAGCTGCTGATTCGGAACCGCTTTGGATGGTTTCCTTGAATTCGTAGCCCGGGTCACAGAAATGCGAGAAAATATCTACCCACCCCGGCGAAACGGATGTGCCCGGTTCCTCAATCACCAGATCGGCTTTATCGGTAAGAACCGTTCCGATTTTACTGATCCTGTTTTCTACGATCAATAAGTCTGCAACTTTGCCGTTAAAAGCAGAGTTAGGGTCGGTGATATGTACCTGCTTCAAAAGAATAGTCATGCAGTAATTGAGAATTTTATGCAATATAACCTGAAAATCTCTTTTAAACCTATATTTGAATCCGTTTAAAAAAAGCGGTTTAGAACGGGACGTAGCGCAGCCCGGTAGCGCACACGTCTGGGGGGCGTGGGGTCGCAAGTTCAAATCTTGTCGTCCCGACATTATAACCCAAAAGGCAATCTTGTAAAAGGTTGCCTTTTTGCAATTCGGATGAAACCTTCTGCTGTAAAGCGATTTCAGGACGAGATACTTTTGACGACGGACATGTGTTTTTGCCCTCTTCCTTAAAAAAGAAGGTTTTTTTATTTTGTTAATTAAATTAAATCCGATTAATTAAGGTATTAAGTTTATTTTCGCAAAAATCCTAACTTTTCCAAATTATCCAAATACTACTCTATTAGGTAGTGCCATTAACGTAGACCGTTATTAATTTCCATATATTGATTTACTTATAGGCGTAAGCCCTTGTCAACCATTTAGTTTTGCAGTTAAAGGCAAAGGGATGGCAACAAATGATGAACAAGAAATATTAACACTTGACCATTATTTGCAACTTAAATCAGATAATCTATCTCAGTAAAAAATCAGTCCTATGAAAAAATCACTCTTTGTATTCTCCTTTTTTTTATTGGTAAATATAAACTTCGCTCAATCCAATTTAATTAGAGATCAGCTTTCGGTTGATAAGCAAAATTCCTTTTCTAAGTCGCTTAATCTGATTAATGTTTCCACATTGATGGAATCGATTAACAATGGGAACGCCATTACAGTATTTCTACCCAGTGATTATGCAATAAATAATATGGAACCAGCATTTGCAGATCAATTGTTTAATCAAAAAAACAAAACCGCCATTGAGACATTTTTTAAAAGATATAGTATTGATGGTTTATGGGATTCTTCAAAGCTGCTTTCAAATATTGATGCTAGTACAACACCCTTTACGCTGGCTAATAGAAATAGTGAAAAATTTATTTTGTCAAGGAACGGTCAGTTAATCATGATTACAACTCCTATGGGGTTTGAAGTAAATACTGAATTTAGTTTAATAATAAATAATTCAGTGATTTTCTTCATGGATGGGTTGATAAAATAATCTAAATTAATACAAATAGCATTTTTGTTTTGCACATTAAAGACCCAACTTCTTGAAAAACTTAGCCATTTTAATACGCAATGATAACTATTCTTATAATGCAATTATAAAAAGTTCATCAAGGTTATTTATCGCGATGATTTTGAGTTTTTTATTATCGGAATCTCAGGCACAATGCCCATCTAATCTTAATTTTAATAACAACAATTTATCATACTGGACATGGTACACGCAGTTATACAAGGGAGCGCTTGCTAAACCTGTATATACTACCGTAACAACTTATAATCCTGCACCTGCAGGGATTGTTACAGAATCAAAACAATTAGAACAAGGACAAAGTACAGGTGGCACAAATGCCATTCAAATAATTCCCTACTCAGGTGCTGCAGTATACGATGCAACAGCTACTTCAATAGCGCAAGTACCTAATATTAATGGATATCAATATACCTATGCAGTAAAACTTGGGAATACAATAACTTCAAATAAGTCAAGGAAATTAGCTTATACCATTGCTGTTCCATCGGGTGTAACTAATTATAATTTGACATATGCTTATGCAATGGTTGTTCAGGATGGGGGGCATACATGGGATCAACAGCCGAGGTTTATGGCAACTGTTCGCGACCTTAGTAAAGGTTCCGGAAGCGATACTATTAAGTGTGCTTCGGTGTCATATAATTATAACACAGGGTCAGCTTCTTCATTTAAAACTATTTCATCAGGCTTGTATTATAAGAATTGGTCAGAAGTCTCTGTTGATTTAGGGTCGTATGCAGGTAAAAATATTGTTATAGAATTTGAAGCAGATGATTGCTCTCAAGGTGGACATTATGGGTATGCTTATTTTGCAATTAGGAATGATGGATGTGGTACAGGAACTATTTCCGGTAATGCAACAATATGTTCAAATACAGCAATAACTTATACAACACCAGCTATTTCAGATGCAACCTATACCTGGTCAATGCCTTCAGGTTGGACAGGTTCATCTACTTCTAATTCCATTACGGTTACACCCTCTGCTAATAGTGGATATATTACCGTAACACCGTCTCAATCTTGCGGTAACATTGCCACTTCATCTTTATATGTAACCTATGGAACTGCTCCAGTTGCTCCATCAACTCCCACAGGACCTGCTATAGTTTGTGCTAATGGAACAAGTGCATCAAGTAATTTAACCTATAGTATTTCACCTGTTTCTAATGCTAGTTCATATACTTGGTCATTACCAAATAATTGGCCAATCGTAAGTGGTGGAAATGGAACAACTTCTGTTGTCTTCAATCTGCCGATCACCGCTACAGGCTCAAATACGATATCCGTTGCTGCTGTTAATGGTTGCGGAACAAGTTCTGCATCAGCTGCTAGTCTTACAGTTAATGTATCAGCACCAAGTGTAGGAGGAACTACTTCAGG
>CALPNW020000237.1 GCA_943325035.2 Sphingobacterium thalpophilum
TTATTGGCCCATTGACCCGATATTAATTTCATTGAATCCTGCACTAGCACAGACACCATTCTGGGCCGATAAAATGTAAGTTATGTACCAATCAAAAAAAAATAATATGCCATATAAATCATTATTCTCAGCTTTCCTAGTTCTGGTACTGATGAGTTCTTGCAAAAAGAATTACTTAGATGGAGGATCATTGCACAATGCAGTAACCCCTTTAAGCAATATCGAATACATGCAAGGCAACGCTTCTAATTTATTTGATACTAGCGTAATTGTAATTCAAAGACTCGGATTAAACGATCAGGTTAATAACGCAAAGACATTTTTTGCTTTTACTGATTATTCAGTTCTCAGAATGATTAATCTTAAATTACAGCAAAGACAATCAGTCAATCCTATTGCAGTGTATACATTAGATAGTTTAATAAAAGAAATCAATCAGGATTCTATTAGACAATATATGCTGGATCAAACTGTAGATTTGCAAACGGCCCCAGAAGTTACACCTCAAACTTATACTAGTTTAGGAAAAACCACTATGGGTGTAGTTAAACAAGTTCAAACCAATGCTACATATTTAGAACGGACACAAGCGCCTACTTTTCTGCTATTTTATGTATTAGTAAGAGGTGCTTTAGACCAACCAGGTGTTGCTCCACCTACAGGACAAAATGATATCAGTGTTTTGTGTCAAACTACTGGCATCAAAACATCAAATGGGGCCAATACCATGCATGTATTAACTAACCTTCACACATTTGTTCGTTTCTGACCTGAAAATCTATTAATATGAAACTCAATTACAAAATATTTTTCGCAACAAGCATAATCGCATTAGCTGCCTATGCTTGCACTAAAAAGCCAATGGAAGGGTTTTTGGGTAATAAATTCTTTTATTTATCTAATCCATTCACAGGCATAAAAGGGAGGGTAGTTACTTCTGATCCACTGCAAGCAGATGGTTCTACAAACCCAATCACTGTTAAATTACTTTCCATCCGCAATTTAGCAGGCAAGGAAGCAGATGAGTTGAATAAAACCTATGAAATCCCCATCTATAAAGGTGAAGTAACTCCTCAGGATTCAACTCCGCAGTTATTGGCATTAAAGCTTGGAACTGGGATGTATAAGCCTTTTAATGTAAACTCCTTGGGGGGAAGATTAGAGCTAACTCCAGCAACTGCTTTGCTAGATACCGGAACATACATTTTTGATATTGAAGTGAGCAATATGAGAGGTTCAGTAAAAGTGAATAATGTAGCTAAAGTTAGAATCATCCCTTCTGTTCCTTCACAACTAATCCGGCAGTTTGCAAATACTTCAATGCCTAATCAGGAACTTGTATTTACCAATCAAGGCACATTTACTACTACACTTGAAAGAAGAGCTGGACCAAATCAAATCATCATTCGTTTCTTAGACAAAGATGGAATTGCATTTAATCCTAAAGCTGGACAGGTTTTGCCAAGAATAGGCACTGTAGCTGCACCGAGGTTTGTATTTAAGCAATTCGCACCTTATTTCTCTGAAGTCGTTAATGATACCGCATTTATTTACCAGTATCCAGAGAAAATACCCACATTTCCACTGTACATGTTAAACAATGCATACTTAAGTTCTTATCGAATTCCTGCAGCGTTTAATACACTAGGGCAAAATATAAACCCTGAGTTTGCATTTAGATTGTTCCCATCAGATGGGGTTGCTGCAGTTTCAGGAACCTGGGTAGTTACGAACCGGATGCCTTTTGCAGCAAAGAAATAGAGTCGTTTTTTAATGAATATAAAAGAACCAGTTAATTTTTAGCTGGTTCTTTTATTAAGTAAGCTATCATGAAAGCATTTTTTGTTTTTTTTAGTCTCATTCTATTTTTTTTATCGAAAGCACAAAAATCATTCACCCTCCTTAGTCCAGATAAATTTATCAAAGTTGAAGCAACTTTAAATGAATCTGGCGAACTCTACTATAGCATATACCACAAAAATAATCTAATCATTGAACCCTCAAAACTAGGTGTCCAAAGAGAAGATGCAGACTTTGCTAAAAACATGACCTGGCAGTCGATTGAACCTCAACAGAAAATAAACAACTATTATTCACTTTTACATGGAAAGAAGAAAAACTGTTTTTACGAGGCTAATGAAAAGGTTTTAAAACTAAGAGATACTTACTCAAATACAATACATATTATATTCCGTGCATCTAATGATGGAATAGCATTTCGGTATTTTTTTCCTGAAGAAAAAAAAGGTGTTTTTAAAATTAAACAAGAGTATACGGAATTTAATTTTATTAATACTGCCACTGCATTTTTACAACCCAACATGGAATCAAAAACTGGTTGGAATAAAACGCAGCCTTCATATGAAGAACAATACAAAATAGACATACCTATTACTACAAGTTCGCCCAATAAATCAGGTTGGGTTTTGCCAGCATTATTCAAGTATGATAAGTATTGGATCGGTATTACGGAATCATCTGTTGATACAAATTATTGCGGATCAAGATTACAACAATATTCGCCGGATGGTGTGTATGCAATTGGATTTCCACAAGCAACTGAAGGCATAGGAGACGAGCCTGTTCTTCCAAGCTCCACTTTACCATGGCACACGCCTTGGCGGGTAATTACGGTAGCTGATAAGCTCAATACAATTATTGAATCTACACATGGCTTAGATTTGGCGCAACCTGCTGCATATAATGTAAGTGATTGGTTAAAGCCAGGCAAAGCATCTTGGAGCTGGATCATGTTTAAAGATGGGTCTATTAATTATGATATGCAAATTAGGTATATCAATTTCGCTTCAGAAATGAATTGGGAATATTGCTTAATAGATGTAAACTGGGACAGAAGAATTGGCTATGAGAGAATGCGAAAATTAGCTGAATATGCCAATACTAAGAATGTAAAATTATTATTGTGGTACAATTCGGCAGGCACTTGGAATACTGTTAACTTCTATACACCCAGAAATAAATTACTCACCCATGCTTCAAGAATGGAGGAGTTTAAAGTGCTTCAAAAAATGGGTATTGCTGGCATAAAAGTTGATTTTTTTCCTGGTGATGGTCAATCTTCAATGAAATATTATATAGATATTCTTAAAGATGCCGCTCTATTTAAATTAGCTGTTAACTTCCATGGCTCTACTTATCCCAGGGGTTGGTCCAGAACCTATCCTAATTTAGTATCAATGGAAGCGATTAAAGGACAAGAGTTTATTACATTCAATCAACAGGATGCCGATTTGCAACCCATTCATTGTACCCTATTGCCATTTACGAGAAATGCATTTGATCCAATGGATTTTACCCCTGTTAATTTATCAGGCATTCCAGGTATCAAAAGAAAAACCACAAATGGGTTTGAATTAGCATTGTCAATTCTTTTTTTGTCTGGCATACAACATTTTGCCGAATCGGATAGCGGCATGTTAAAACAACCCGTTTTTGTAATAGACTATATGAAGCAAATCCCCAGCACCTGGGATGAAGTTAAAATGATTGATGGTTATCCGGGTAAATATGTCGTAATAGCGCGAAAGGCAGGAGATGATTGGTACATCGCAGGTATTAATGGGCAAAATAACCATCTGACCATTGATTTAAATCTTTCAGATTTAAAGATAAAATCAAAAAAGGGATGGATCATTACTGATGAGATGGAGAGTACAGATTTGATTAAA
>CALPNW020000238.1 GCA_943325035.2 Sphingobacterium thalpophilum
CGGCTTCTTTCAGGTAGTCATCCAGCTCTTCGTATTTGCTGCTGAAATGTCCCAGCAACAGATGATGCGCATTTGCCTTGAGTGCAATGCTTGCAGCCTGAACAGTGGTTGAATGAAATCTAGCGGCGGCCCGCTCTTCGAGATCTTTCAGGTAAGTGGCTTCGTGGTATAACAATGTTACATCCTTTGTTACTTCGGCCAGTCGTTCGTCATAAATGGTATCTGCACAAAATGCATAACTCCGTGACGGAGAATTTGGAATGGTCAACTGGTCATTATATATAATCAGACCATCTTTGGTTGTATAATCATAGCCCTGCTTCAATGAATTATAGAAAGCGGCCGGAATTTCAAATTCAAGCACTTTTTCCTTATCCACTTTGCGGGGCAATTTCTTTTCCCGCACTATAAACCCAAAACAAGGTATTCTGTGCTGGGTATTAAAGCATTCCACCGAAAACTTTGCGGTGTCCAGAATCACTTCTTCTTTCACCAGCGGATGATAGATCAATTCATAAGGCAGGGTAGTAGAAGCTACATCCAGCTGAAGTTTAATGATGGCATCCAATCCGGGAGGTGCATACAGGTAAAGCGGCTGTTCTCTGCCCAGTAAACCCATGCTGGTGATTAGCCCGATCAAACCAAAATAATGGTCTCCGTGTAAATGCGAGATGAAAATATGGTTGAGTTTGCCCCTTTTTACTTTATACCTGGACAACTGCATCTGGGTGCCTTCACCGCAATCAATCAACAGAAGCTGGTCATTTAAAGTGACTACCTGCGAGGTTGGATGACGGTCATAGGCCGGCAAGGCGGAATTGTTCCCCAAAATGGTTACTGCAAACATTACTGGTGTAAAGATTTTAACTCTAAAATATAAAGTCCCTTAAGATAAGACAAATTAACTTTTTTTATGCTGCATAACTCCCGTAATTTCTACATATTTGTAGTCTTTTAGCGGCTTTAAAGCAAGCCTTAAAATAGGCGCATAAAAAAATGTTCAAAATAGTACATATTTTCAGTTAAAATTGTACCTTTGCAGCCATAAAAAAAAGAGAGAATCCAATTCTGGAGTCAAAAAAAAATTTTGAGATGCCTTATTTAACAACAGAAAAGAAAGCCAGCATTTTTGCTGAATTTGGTGGAAAAGCAACCAACACTGGTTCTATTGAAGCACAAGTAGCCATTTTAACTGAGCGCATTGCGCACATTTCTAAGCACTTGCAAGTCAATAAGAAAGATCATTCCACACAACGTGGTCTGATGCAAATGGTAGGACAGCGTAAGCGTTTGCTGACTTATATGCAAAAGCATAACCTGAGCGGTTACCGCGCATTGATCGAAAAGTTAGGCCTGAGAAAATAATTCTTAAGCTATGTTATAAAACCATTCCCAACTCACATCTTTTTGTAGTTGGGAATAGTTGTTTTATCATATATCTTTTCAATTTATCCTTTCACCACCGTCAACCGACAAAATTATTATGTTAACACAACCAATAAGTGTAAGCTTCGACCTCGGCGGCAACCGCCAGGTTACATTGGGTACCGGAAAATTGGCCCGTCAGGCCGATGGAGCTGTTACCGTTCAGCAGGGGAACTGCATTATCATGGCTACTGTAGTAGCAAACAAAGACCCTAAAGAAGGGCAGGACTTCTTTCCGTTGAGCGTAGACTATCAGGAGAAATTCGCTTCTGCAGGCCGCGTACCGGGATCATTCTTTAAGAGAGAAGCCCGTTTGAACGACTATGAGATTTTAACCAGCCGTTTAATTGACCGCGCATTGCGTCCGTTGTTTCCGGAAGATTACCTCTGTGATGTTCAGGTGTTAATCAGTCTGATCAGCAGTGATGCTGATATTTTACCGGATTCTCTGGCTTGTCTGGCTGCTTCTGCGGCTTTGGCTGTTTCAGATATTCCAATTAAAGAAATCATTTCCGAAGTACGTATTGCACGTGTGAACGGAGAATTCATTGTTAACCCTACCCGCGCTCAGCTGGCTGCTTCTGATCTGGAATTCCTGATCGCTGCAACAGATAAGAACCTGATGATGGTAGAAGGTGAAGCGAAAGAGTGTGCAGAAGCCGATCTGGTTAAAGCCCTCGAAATTGCGCATGATGCGATCCGTATTCAGATCAAGGCCCAGGCCGAACTGAGAACAAAGGTTGGCGTAACTACCAAGCGTGATTACAAAAAACCTGCTCAAGACGAAGCTATTCAGCAAAAAGTGTATGCTTTTGCTAAAGATAAAGTGTACGAAATTTCCAGAAAAGGTTCTGCCAAAAACGAAAGAACCCAGGCTTACAGCGCATTGAAAGATGAACTGATCGCCAGTTTGGGAGAAGAAGTAACAGATGGTGAAAAGAAACTGGCTAAAAAATATTACGAAGACCTGAAATGGGAAGTTGTAAGAAATATGATGCTGGAAGACAGAATCCGTTTGGATGGCCGTAAGCTCGATGAGGTACGTCCATTGGCTATGGAGATTTCTCCATTACCAACTCCACACGGTTCTGCTTTGTTCACAAGAGGTGAAACTCAATCACTTACAACGGTTACCTTTGGAACTAAGTTAGACGAATTGCTGGCTGAAACAGCTGCAAAATCTGAATACAGTAAATTTTACCTGCATTATAATTTCCCTCCATTCTCTACAGGTGAAGTGAAAATGATGCGTGGTGTTGGCCGCAGAGAAGTTGGTCACGGTAACCTGGCTATGCGTTCTTTAAAGCAAATGATGCCACCTTCTGCAGAGTTCGCTTACACCGTTCGTGTGGTGAGTGATATCCTGGAGAGCAATGGTTCATCATCTATGGCTACTGTTTGTGCCGGTTCACTGGCATTGATGGACGCGGGCGTTCCTATTCCTAAGCACGTAAGTGGTGTGGCAATGGGTTTAATTACCAGAGAAGATGGCAAATATGCTATTCTTACCGACATCCTAGGAGATGAAGATCATTTAGGAGATATGGACTTTAAAGTAACCGGAACCAGAGATGGTATCTGCGGTGTACAGATGGATATTAAAGTAGACGGATTAAGCATGGCCGTGATGATGGAAGCATTAACACAAGCCCGTGCCGGTCGCTTACATATACTGGATGCGATGTACGAATGTACACCGGCTCACCGTCCGGAAGTTAAACCACATGCTCCGCGTATGGTTAAACTGATCATCGATAAAGAATTCATTGGTGCTGTGATAGGACCCGGTGGTAAAGTGATTCAGGAAATTCAGCGTGAAACAGGTGCTACTGTAAATATTGAAGAGGTTGGTAATACCGGTGAGGTAAGTATCTTCTCTGCTTCTAAAGAAAGTCTGGATAAGGCGGTTAACTGGGTTAAAGGAATTACTGCTGTTCCTGAGGTAGGAGATGTGTATGAAGGTCCTGTTAAAGGGGTTAAAGAGTTTGGCGCTTTCGTTGAATTCATGCCTGGTAAACAAGGATTGCTGCATATCAGTGAGATCAGCTGGAGCCGACTGGAAACCATGGATGGCTTGTTTAATGATGGAGATATCGTAAAAGTGAAACTGGTAGGAGTAGATCCTAAAACCGGTAAATACAAATTGAGCCGTAAAGCGCTGATGCCAAGACCCGATAACAGGTCTGGTAACGATCAGCCTGCTGAAAATGCATAATAATCATTACTGATATACGTTTTAAAATGGTCC
>CALPNW020000239.1 GCA_943325035.2 Sphingobacterium thalpophilum
AAATACTCCTTATACCAAGAAAGGAGAATTAACCGCGGAAGGCGAAACCGGCAATCCCGTTCCAATGAAAGTGGGAGAGAAGTCGCCGATAAAATATGTATTCTATATTATTAAGGAGAACAGAACTTACGATCAGGTATTAGGTGATGTAAAGGGCGGTAATGGAGATACCAGCTTACTGCTATTTGGTGATTCTGTAACACCCAATCAACATAAAATTGCCAGAGATTATGTTTTATTGGATAATTTTTATGTAGATGCGGAAGTTAGTGCTGACGGACATAACTGGAGTATGGGAGCTTATGCCAATGACTACGTAGAAAAAAACTGGCCCGCCAATTACGGAGGAAAAGGAGGCACACACGGAACTTCTGCAACATTAAAAATTGGTAATAATAAAGATGGTTTCATCTGGGATATGTGTGCAAAAAATAAAGTGAGCTACCGTTCTTACGGAGAGTTTGTTTCTGATGATTTTGGAATCAAACCAAGACTGGATGTTTTAAAAGGACACTCCGCTGTATTTGCACCTTATAGCTTAGCCGTTAAAGACACCGTTCGTTTTAAACAATGGAAAAAAGATTTTGATTCATTGATTACAATTAATGCCGTTCCTCAATTCAACACAGTTAGAATGGGCAATGACCATACCGAAGGAATGCGTACCGGAAGACCAACTCCTTTTGCACATGTAGCAGACAATGATCTGGCTGTTGGTATGTTTATAGATCATTTAAGTAAAAGTGCTATCTGGAATGAGTCTGTTGTATTCATTTTAGAGGATGATGCACAAAATGGTCCGGATCATGTTGATGCACACAGAAGTCCTGCATTTATTGTAGGACCGCACGTAAAAAGAAAATACGTAGATCATACCATGTATACTACTTCGGGTATGTTGCGTACTATGGAGTTAATTCTTGGCTTACCACCAATGACTCAGTATGATGCCGCAGCTACTCCAATGTGGAGATCGTTCACCAACAAGCCAGATGTTACAACTTTTAATCATTTACCTTCTAATATCAATTTGAATGAAATCAACCCGGCAAATACAGCAGGCTCTGCTGTTGCTAAACTTTCAGAAAAATTTGACTGGAGTAAAGAAGACAAAGTGCCAGACCTGGTTATGAATGAAATATTATGGCAGGGGATTAAAGGTAAAACAGCGCCTTCGCCTGTTAGAGCTGCTTTTGTAAAAGAAACACCAAAGAAAAAGTAAGCTTCAAATTCTACTTGAAAATACCCGGTATCAATGACCGGGTATTTTTTTAAATAGCATTAATCATTTTACACAATCCACCTGTTGCCAATAAATTTTCTGAAGTGTTTCTGCAGCATCCTGGCATAAACCCGGGTGCACCTGTGAACACTGGATCACTGTACTTCGGGTAGCTGTAAGCCAGCGAAAACGTTCTGCCAGCGGTAGTTCGGCTATCGGGCTCTGGCATTTCTGCCCATGGCAAATCTGTTCAAATGCCTCAAGGAGTAATTTGATCTGCTCAATATCAGCATCGGAACTGAATGCATGAATGCGTTGTTCATCAATACAATAACGAACCTGCAGAAACTTTTGTGAAGCACAATAAAGTACTACACCGGTATTGAGAAATTCTTCTCGCTCTACCCGTGGCACAATACGGATTACCGCATATTCAAAAAGTTGATTATTGGGCATGTTGTGCTTCGGTTATAAAAATGTTGGAATGAGCTATTCTGTTCAGCAGAAAACTACTGTAAGCCTCCCGGTGTTCGGCGGCCGTTGTAAATGGCGAATCTATGATCAGCCATTCTTCCGGAATAACAGCAACGATAGAGCGGATCACTTCTTCGGTAAGTAATTGACTGTTTATTGCATCTACCTCTTCCAGTTGGGTAGCTCTTTGTAATAACACATGATTTTTTATTAATGAAAACGGACGCAGCGACTGTTCCTGCCAGTTATCCCAGGAGTGATGAAAATAAAGCGCTGCTCCATGGTCTATCAGCCATATTTCCCTGTTCCACAACAACAGATTGGTATTTCTTGCAGTTCTGTCTACATTCATGAGTAAACTATCCAGCCATACGATATGCGAGGCAAGTGTTTCATCTACTAGCGTTGCTGCCGGGTCGAATGTGGTAGATCCAGATAAATAATGCAATGCCAGGTTTAAACCGGTACTGGCTTTTAAAAGGTCCTGGATCTCTTCATCCGGTTCTGTTCGTCCAAATGCTTCATTGAGGCTGGCAAATACAATTTCGGGTACCCTGAGTTTCAATACGCGGGCAATTTCACCACCAATCAATTCTGCGATCAGCGCTTTAACTCCTTGTCCGGCACCACGGAACTTCAATACATACAAAAAGCCATCATCCGCTTCGGCAATTGCCGGCATAGAGCCACCTTCCCGCAGTGGAGTTACATACCTGGTTACTGAAACGTTTCTGATATCGGTGATTGGCATTGGGTAAAATTGGTGGTGAAGATACGACGTGAAGGAATAGGAGAATGAGCTATAGCATTACCTGAGGAAGGGAGCAAGGCATAAAAAAAGCCCCTGATAGGGGGCTTAGTCTATTTTTTTAAGTGCGGAGAGCTAGGGATTCGAACCCCAGGACCTGTAACAGTCAACAGTTTTCAAGACTGCCGCAATCGACCACTCTGCCAGCTCTCCGCGGCAAAAGTAAGGGTTGAGTTTTTTTTAGCCAAAACTTATTTTAATCAATTACAGAATCCAATAAACAGTAGCCCTTGCGGGTTATATTTGCACGATAATTTTAGCATTTGAAAGATCTGGCATCACTTAATCACTATTTCTGGAAATACCGCAAACGATTTTTTATCGGAATGTTCTTTGTGGTGGCGTCTAACTATTTTGCCGTTCTTGCCCCGCAGATAACAGGATATGTAATTAATCTGGTTCAGCTTCAGTTACCCGGCAACCATCATGTACCAGACACCAACACACATGATGCAGTGGTTAATTCTTATATAGGCTGGATTTCCGGCTTTCAACTCAACTTTGGATGGCTGGTGGCCATATGCAGTCTTACCATCCTTCTGATAGCAGTCATACGGGGTATATTGATGTTTTTTATGCGGCAGACCATTATTGTAATGAGCCGTCATATAGAATTTGACCAGAAAAATGCCATTTTTCAGCAATACCAGCAGTTGGATACCGCTTTTTATAAAACCCATAGCACCGGAGACCTGATGAACAGGATGTCTGAAGATGTTAGCAGGGTAAGAATGTATACAGGCCCGGCCATCATGTACCTGGTGAACCTGGTCACGCTGATTGGGTTCTGCATTGTGAATATGCTTAGAAAAGATGTGCAGTTAACCCTGATTGTGCTTGCACCACTTCCCATACTGGCTGTTACTATTTACTGGGTGAACAGCATCATTAATCAAAAGAGCGAAACCATTCAAAGTAACCTGTCGGACCTAACCACCAATGCACAGGAATCTTATTCGGGTATCCGGGTAATCAAGTCATTTGTACAGGAAAAAGCCATGCTGGGCTTTTTTGAAAAGAACAGTGAGGCGTATAAAAACAATGCTATAAGTCTTGCAAAAGTAGAAGCACTGTACTTTCCAAGTATGGCGCTGATGATTGGCATCAGTACACTCG
>CALPNW020000240.1 GCA_943325035.2 Sphingobacterium thalpophilum
GTCTGCACCAGGGTAATGGTTTCAAATAACTCATCCATGGTACCAAAACCACCGGGCATGATAATGAATGCATAAGAATACTTTACAAGTAACACTTTTCTGATGAAAAAATAATCAACAGTCAGCCATTTATTCATGTAAGGATTCGGGTGTTGTTCGAAGGGCAACTTTATATTGCAACCCACCGATGTGCCCCCTGCTTCAAACGCCCCCCGGTTGGCGGCTTCCATTATACCTGGCCCACCGCCCGTCATGGTCGTAAAGCCCAGCTCAGCAATCATTTTACCAATCTTTCTGGCCGATTCATAATAAGGATGATCTTCTTTAAACCGGGCACTCCCAAAAACAGTTATACAGGGGCCTACAAAGTGCAGGGTTCTGAACCCCTTGATAAATTGGGTAAACACCTCCCAGGCAAAACGCAACTCATTGATCCTTGGTCTTGGTCCATCCAGATACACCGGTTTTTTTGCGGGAATAATGCGATTATTAGTATCCATAAAGATGCCTAATTTTAAGTGTTGTTAAATTTAAGACATTCAGCCCATTACAGGTTGATTTAACTGATTTACTGTAACATGATCAAATACTTTTTTTGTGCTGTATTTTTTATCCCAGGCATTGTTCAACTGAGGGCCCAGACTGTCATTTACCCGGATGAGTTCCGCTGTATTTCCATGAATGGCCCTATCATGAATTATTGGAAAAATGCAACTGTGGTTAATCATTTTACCCGTGATCTGGATAGCTTATTAACCCTGAAACAAGGGTACCGGCTTCCTTCGAATACCCTGGTGGCTTTTACCGGATTTAAAAATAGTACGGCCAATGAAAAAAGCAGCAATAACCAATACCCGCAAATTCGGTTAGACCTGATAGAGTATACCCTTGATGGTTATATAAAAGCATTTGATCTGGACATTAAGGATACCGCTTTTACACAGGAAGTCATTTCTGTATTGAGGCTGGAACTGGCTGTTTGGGAAGCGGCAGGCAAGCCTGCATTGAACAAAGGCCTCGATATCTTTATAAAGAAGGGAGCCTCCAATGCCATGGGAGTGCCGGTTCAGAATCTGGCGTTAACCGCCAGCGGATTTTTGGATGCGCTGAAAAAATCGATGGGTATTTTATTAGACACGGCCACCCATTTCGAACAAATAGAAATGAAGGTGTCCGGAGCCTGTATTGGCGATAATTTTATTCTGGAGAAAACAGAAGGGCTGCCCAGAACTACTGTTGTTTCAAAAAACAAAGTCAGCAGGTTCAATTATCAAGGCTCCCAACAGATCATTCGCTGGGGCGAGCAGGAATACAGGGATATTATTCTGAAGGGGAAAAATAAAACAGCCCTTAATCCATTGATGGAAGCCGCCATTTATACAGCAATCGATAAAATCAATACCGGGTTTGTATGGCTTATACAGGAAGGAAGAGATGTGGTTGCAGATAAAAATTATCAGTTATTACTGCCTGCACAAATTGGAAGTGAAGTGAACAGTTTTGAAGCAAGGCCTTTTATTGAACTACTGCCCGGAAACTTTCATACCCTCGCTTCGGGCAAAGACACAATAGCCCTTTTTAGTATACAAAGAGGGGTTACCGATACCAGTAAAAAACTATTCCTGCACCAGGTATCCAATGGAGTTTCCCGGGCGTCTCTGATGAATATTACAGACAATGAAAAAGTACTTTCTGTAAATTATGATTTCCTGGTAGAGGGAAGAATAAAGGGTACTCCTTTTCAGATAAAAATCAGCAATGGCAGTTATATCAGGGAATTTTACCTGAAGAACGAATTGATTTTAATCGCCGCAGGCGATAAAGGGCCCGAAAGGTTTGTTACCTTTGATAATAGTATACCGGCAGAATTATTAAATGCTTTGCTGATCATCGGATACAATTCTTTTTTTCTATAAACCAGTTACATGCGCATCATTTCCTATAACGTCAACGGCATTCGTGCCGCCATTAAAAAAGGCTTTGCCGACTGGATCGCTACCCATCCGGCCGATATTATCTGCCTGCAGGAATGCAAGGCCAATAAAGAAGATATAGACCATGCCCATTTTGAAAAAGCCGGTTATGAAACATTCTGGTTTCCTGCACAAAAAAAAGGATACAGCGGAGTGGCTATTCTCAGCAGAAAAAAACCCGATAACGTGGTTTTTGGTAACGGTATTGAACAAAGTGATTTTGAAGGCCGGGTGATCCGTGCAGATTTCGGAGACATCACGGTGATCAATGCCTACTATCCGTCCGGAACCAGCGGAGAAGAAAGACAGGCGTATAAATACAAATGGCTGAACGAGTTTGAGGAATACCTCAATGAGCTGAAAAAAGAGCGTCCACAGCTGGTTGTGGTGGGCGATTATAATATTGCCCATGAAGTCATTGATATTCATGATCCTAAAGGCAATAAAAATTCATCGGGGTTTTTACCGGAGGAACGTGCCTGGATGACTCAATTTCTTGCGAACGACTGGATAGATACTTTCCGCTACCTCCATCCCGATACTACCGGTGCCTATAGCTGGTGGAGCCAGCGTTTTCCAACCGTCCGACTGAATAACAAGGGCTGGAGAATAGATTATATCTGTATTACCAGAAACCTGTTGCCCAAACTCAACGCCGCCGCTATTTACCCCGATGTAAAGCACAGCGACCATTGCCCCATTTATATTGAACTAAAGAAATAACCCATGATCATCTATAATGTAACCACCAAAGTAGCTCACAGCATTCACACCGACTGGGTAAACTGGATGAAAAACGAGCATATTCCGGCGGTAATGCAAACAGGGTGTTTTACCAATCACTATTTTGTACAGTTGCTGGAAACAGACGAAGAAGACGGAGCAACCTATGCTGTTCAGTACCATGCAGGCCAAAAAGAAGATTATGACCGCTATATCAGGGAGTTTTCTGACCTGCTTCGAAAAGAAGCCATCGGTAAATGGGGTAACCAAATGATCGCTTTCCGGTCTTTAATGCAGGTTGTGAATTGAGTGTGGATAGTTTTAGAATAAGAATTTGGTAATTGAAAATCTTCCTTATATTCCCTTGAAACCCTTATAGCCATTGATTTACAGCCGTATTTCAATGAAACCCTTTACTGTATTGAGTTTCAGCGATTTTAGCCATAGCGGCTGAGCAAAAACAATTTGCTGAAATTCTGCTATAACCCTTTATTTATAGGCGTTTTACCGCAAAGAACCTACTAAAAAAAATAAAGAAAATATTTTGTTGCTGCTCAAAAGCGAATAAATTTGTAACACTTAATAAAAACATTAAAAACACATCTATGAACAAAGCTGAATTAATCGCACACCTGGCTGATCATGCAAGTATCACTAAAACACAAGCAAACTCTACTTTAGATGCATTTATTGATGCAGTTACCAAAACGCTGAAAAAAGGCGATAAAGTTACTTTAGTAGGATTTGGTACTTTCTCTGTTTCTAAGCGTGCTGCAAGAATTGGCCGTAACCCACAAACTGGCGAAGCCATCAAAATTAAAGCGAAGAAAGTTGCCCGCTTTAAAGCTGGTAAAGAATTAAGCGGTAAGCTCTAA
>CALPNW020000241.1 GCA_943325035.2 Sphingobacterium thalpophilum
ACTTTATCGAACTGGATATAACCGCCTTTAACCCAAAACTCATTGTGGTGACGGGCACTCATATAGCTGGTAACATTTAATTTGATACCATCTGCCAGTTGAACATCCATGAAGAGGTTTGCCTGAGCGGTCATGAAACCATTTTGTAAAGGATATAAACGGTTGGTAGTTGTGCTACCAACAGCTCCCGGATTTTCTTGTTTTAAACTCTGGAATTGCTGGGTAAACCCTGCACCCCATCTTACTTTAAGGCCATCAAAAGGAACAGTATCTGATTTTGAAGTTTCAAATTGGTTGATACCTGTTTTATCGTATGCACGAAAGTTAGACAGCTTTGGCTGTTGAGCCATTAATACGGCCGGCAGAATCCCGAAAGCAATTAACGCGATGTTTTTAAATTGAATTTTCATAAAAGTTTGTTTTGGTAAATAATAGTGTAGTAATAGAATTGGTTATTTATTTAATTTCAAGTCGAATTTCAGGGTAACGTCGTTGCCTGTTTTGATGGTTCCCATCATAAAAGTTGGAGGTTCCATTCCAAACTCTTTCATGCTTAATTTTTTAGATCCCATCACAGATAATGATTTATCCGGATTTACTTTACAGGTAGCAGAAATCTCTGCATTTTGAGTGGATCCTGCAATGGTTAATTTTCCAACTGCTTTTACCAGATAGTTACTTGCATCAACAACACTTACAGTAGCAGTAGCCGCCTGAAATGTAATTGCAGTTACTTTATCTGTTTTTAATGCTTTGTAGGCATTTTTGTCCATTGCACCATGACCACTTTTTAGTGCAGTTGAATTGGTAGTGAATGAAATTCCTGTTACTGCGGTGATTGCATTAGCAGCACTGAATGTAAAAGTTCCTTCGAAGCTACCATCAGCAGACTTCATATCCCAGTCGTGCAGCGTGGATGTTCCACTAACAACAAGAGAAATGGCTTTAGCAGAATATTTTACCTGTGCAAAAGCACCTGCAAAAATCACCAGGAAAAGTCCCAGAAGAATTGATTGTTTTTTTAAACTGATTTTTAGGGTGTTATTCATAAAAAGTATTTTGTGATTTAATTATGGTTAAGCAGGTTTACTGCTTCGCCAACTTTCATAACACAAAACTAGAACAACCATTTTTACCATTCACAGACCTATGTCAATAAAAAATATGTTTATTTTCAAGTAAAAACCTGACGGAAATCATGTTTTTAAATTGATTAATCACATTTATCAATCCGATCAACTAACGTCACCAGATTAAGGCTGATAACCAGCAACTTGGCACATTACAATAAAAACAAGGATTTTAGGCAGCTGCAGAAACAAAAAACGCTGCATAAAGCAGCGTTTTTTTATTGATAAACCCGTATATAATCAATTTCCATTCGTTGAGGGAATATGGAGTCGTCCACTCCGTATTTACCTCCCCAGTTACCTCCCACAGCAACATTAAGGAGCAAGTGAAATTTTTTGTTGAAAGGCCAGGTATCTGTATTAGCCAGCTGGTCATTTTTGAACTCAAAATATTTTTGCCGGTCTACATACAAAGAAACAACATCCGGTGTCCATTCCATTTCATACAGATGAAATGTGGAAGAAGCGAGCGGTTTCTTTATTCCATTGCCTTTCTGGGTCCCCAAACTGCCATTGTAGGCGCCTGTATGAACTGTACCAATTACAGAGTCGGGCCAGTAGCCTACATTCTCCATAATGTCAATTTCGCCGCTTTTCGGCCAACCACCATATTCCCAGTTGGTGGGGAGCATCCAGATAGCAGGCCACATCCCTTTTCCTGCAGGAATTTTAGCCATTATCTCAAACCGCCCATATTCCCAGTCCCCTTTATTTTTTGATACCAGCCTGGAAGAAGTATAAGCTGCATCATTCATTTTTTCCTTCAGCACTTCAATAATCAGTTTGCCGTTTTCAATACGAGCATTTTCTGTTCTATCCGTATAATATTGTAACTCGTTATTCCCCCATCCGCAGAGTTGAGGACATCCCCTGCCGATATCATAGCTCCATTTAGCGGTATCAGGCTTGCCTGTAATATTGAACTCATCCGCCCATACCAGTTTGGTAAAGGCTTTCTGGGCATATCCTGTATTACTGCATAAAAGTATTACCAGTAATAACCCTGTAAGCATTTGTATTTTTCTGAAAAACTGCATTGAATCTGATATAAGTGTTAAAAAACCTTCCATCTATTGATACACCCTTACATAATCTATTTCCATGGAAGCATTTGTAAAAGCAGGGTCTACAGATCCACCAAATGTGCCTCCCATCGCTAAGTTCAGCAACAGGAAAAATGGTTGATTAAATGGAAGGGTGGGTGCATTGGAAAATGTAAAGAAGAGCACATCATCAACCAGAAACTTTATTGAAGCGTCTGTCCAATCAACTGTATATCTGTGAAATTCAGTGGTTGCATTAGAAATGATCACTGTTTTAGAGTCTGCACTTCCTCCGGAATGTCCGGGATGATGAAGCGTTCCATAAACCTTATTTAATTCACTCCCTTTATGTTCCATGATATCAATTTCACCACAGGCAGGCCACCCTGCCTTGCTGATATTGCTACCCAGCATCCATATCGCAGGCCAGGTACCGATACCGGCTGGCAGTTTTGCCCTTACCTCTATCTTGCCGTATTTAAAGGAGAACTTGTCTTTAGATAGCAGGCGTGCAGAAGTATAGTTACTGCCACCCAACAATTCCTTTTTAGCAATGATCTGAAGAACCCCGTTCGAAACAATGGCATTGTCTGTACGGCTGGTGTAGTACTGCAGTTCATTGTTGCCCCACCCACCCGATCCGGTTCCAATATCATAACCCCATTTTGCAGGATCAGGTGCCCCATTTGCGTTAAACTCATCGGACCATACGAGAGAGATTGCAACAATTACATTTACCGTAGTGGATTTAGCCAGGGTTTGTCCGGATGAATTTTTTGCTATTACATTAACATTATAAGTTCCGGAAGCGGGGTATTTATAAGTTAGCACTCCGCTCTGCGAATTGAGGAAGATACCATTACCAAAATCAAATTCATAACTGACCGCGTTGGTTGCTGAAACCACAAAAGCCACATTGCCGCTGTTATCGGTGCTGGCAGTAGCTGAAACCATCATATTAGTCAGTGTATTTATAGTCTCGGGCACTTCACGCTTATTGCATGCGAGCATCAGGAGTGAAGCAATCAGGAAAGCAGATAAGTAATTTCTCATCCTATTTAGCCTTTAATTTTTGATACCATGAATTATTGTCAATGCCAATATTTCTTAAATGAAGGTTGGTGCCGGATGCCGATAATATTTCATAGGTAGCCCCACCGGTTCCAAAGTTAATCATTCCTTTGCCGGGAACTGTAAATTGGATTCGAGTTGAATTAGCCGTAGTGGAAGCAGAATTTGCATTCATAAATACCAGCTTCTGCGCTCCGGTGGTAACCAGGTTCAAACAGGCATCTCCGCCACTGAAACCATAAAAAGCTGTGGCAGCTCCAATA
>CALPNW020000242.1 GCA_943325035.2 Sphingobacterium thalpophilum
AACCTTGTGAATTTTATGCGCACTTTAAAAAAATAGTATCATATTAAAACACCCGCTAACTTTTCTAAAAGTCATAAGTCCGGTAAAATGAAAGAAGAAATTGAACAGTTCCCAGATACAAATAAAACCAGAAGATCTGCTTTAGTTGGCATTGGTTTATTATCTCTATTTTCTTTTCTGAAGTTTGGTTTTTTTACAAAGAAGAAAGAGGTTATTTCCTGTGCCCCGCCTCTCAATTCAGAAATGGTTAAAATGCTCACACAGGATGGTCAACTTGTTGAAGTCGATATTGCCAACCTGGGTGCTTTACGACCAAAAATTTTGGACAAGGAATTGCAGCAGTGGGTAAAGAGATAATCAACAAACTAAGAATCAATGAAAAAAAAGGATCATTCAAGAAGGGAATTTATTGCAACAGGTTTGCTAGCCGGACTAACGGTTGCAGGATGTTCCTCCGGAAAAAATCCCTTTGAACCGGCTGCGGCTGAACAAGTTCAGCCATCCGGTGAAAAAGTTAAACTACTCTCTGTAAATGGGGAAGTGATTGAGGTTGATAAAGCATTTCTTAAGCCGGTTCCATCGATGCCTGCTGTTTCCAATGAAGCAGCAAGGTTAGGTATCCCCGGCAAAAAATTTGTAATGGTGATTGACCTGTCCAGGTGTAAAAATCTGAAAAAATGCCAGGCATCCTGTAACCACATGCACCAGATACATCCTGGACAGAATTGGATAAAAGTTTATCCGATGCAGGAGGCAGAGCATACTGCTCCTTACTGGCAGCCGACTACCTGTATGCATTGTGACGAACCCCCATGTGTTAAAGTTTGTCCGGTTGATGCAACTTTTAAAAGACAGGATGGCATTGTATTAATTGATAGTGACCGCTGCATAGGATGTAGATTCTGTATGGCAGCCTGTCCTTATTCTACCCGGGTTTTTAACTGGGAGGAACTCGACTTGCCAAAAGCAGTTGCTGATCAGCCATATTCCTGCGAAACCAGTATTCCACAAAAAATGGGAACGGTGGGCAAGTGCGATTTTTGCCCTGACATGGTTAGGCAGGGAGAGTTGCCACATTGTGTATCTGCTTGTCCTAATGGAGTCTTCTTCTTTGGAGACATGAACGAAGATGCAGTAACCAATGGTGCGGAGAGCTTCCGCTTTAGTGAACTGGTAAAAGATAAAGCAGGATATAGGTTAATGGAAGACCTTGGAACAAAACCAAGTGTTTATTATTTACCTCCTGTAAACCGAAACTTTCCATTTGAGAAGGAAGAGCAGGGAACTGAAGCAACGCATAAAAAAAGTTAATCTAAATCATCAATCGTGGAAAGTACCGCTAAACAGAAGATTACCGAAGACCTTTTTCCGCAGAAATTTGGAAAACCAGGAATGATCTGGGTAGGCATACTACTGGCTTTTTGTGCATTGGGCTTTATTGCCTATGTAAGACAATTAACAAAAGGGCTGATAGTAACAGGTATGCGTGATTACGTTTCCTGGGGTATTTATATTTCCAACTTTGTGTTTTTTGTGGCGATCAGTCTGGTGGGATCACTCATCACTGCAGTACTTCGTTTAAGCGATGTGCATTGGAGTACTCCACTAACCAGAATTGCGGAGATTATTGCTGTATCTGCAATCACTTTTGCATCTCTGATTATCATTGTAGATATGGGACGCCCTGAGCGGTTTTATAATCTCTTTATTCACGGACGTTTACAATCTCCTATTATCTGGGATGTTGTGGTCATTACCACTTATTTTTTTGTAAGTATTTTGTTGCTGTATATTCCCTTAATGCCTGATCTGGCGATTATGATCAAGTTTAAGGACAAAACAAGTAATGGGTTACATCGTTTTTATACTTTTCTTGGATCTTTCTGGAAAAATACTGCAGGTCAGATTGCTATCAGCAATAAGGCAGTAAATATACTTTCTATCACTATTATACCGGTTGCATTTGCTATTCACACAGTTACGTCCTGGTTGTTTGCCACTACTTACAGACCGGGATGGGATAGCACCAACTTCGGGGCCTATTTTATTTCCGGCGCCTTTTTAGTAGGAGCGGGTGGAGTAATTGTTGCCATGTTTATTTTTAGAAAAGCCTATCATCTCGAAAAATACATAACTGATGGCCATTTCGATAGAATGGGTAAAGTTTTGGTTTTGCTTGCTTTACTGTACCTGTATTTTAATGTGAATGAATTTTTAGTTCCGGCATTCAAGATGAAAAAATCCGAAGAGGAACATCTCCTGGGGCTATTTACAGGCGAATTTGCACCTGTATTCTGGTTTGCCATTACCACTGCCATGATCATTCCTATCCTGATTCTGATATTTAAGAAAGGAAGAAAGCCACTGCCTGCTTTTGTTGCAGGTGTGCTGGTTGTTATCGGCTCCTGGTTTAAAAGATATTTGATTGTAACGCCTACACTTTTGCACCCATTTTTACCGATGCGGGATGTACCCGAATCATACAGGCACTATTTTCCTTCTTGGGAGGAGTGGGCTATTGCCATGGGTTCATTGGCCGGCGCTATGCTGATTATAACCATTTTTGCCAGAATTTTCCCCATCATTCCAATTCAGGAAACGATTGACGAAACGGATGAGCATGAACATACTCAGCAACATATTGCAACACAACAATAAAAATATTTACATGAAAAAGCATCTATATATTGCCTTTGTTGTTATGCTATTCAATTTTGTATTTGTTCATTTATATGCTCAGATAGTAAAAAATGATTTATCACTTAATCTTGCTTATTATAATACTAATAATTATACCCACTACCTGGTTGCACAGGCCAAGAGTAAAATTGATGGCAAGTTTCAGATGATTCCTGGTGTTGCCATATCATTTTATATCACGGATGAAACCGCGCCAAATTTTCTGGGAAAATCGGTAACCAATGAAAAAGGTCAAGCGGTAGTCATGATACCTGCCAGTGCAAAAGAGGAATGGAATAAAGCGGCCAAACACAGTTTTATAGTTGTGTCAACTGCTTCAAAACTCTTTGATGAAGCAAAGGGAACTGCAGAAATCACCAAGGCGAAAATTCAGATTGATACCGCCGCTGATAGAAACATTATTGCAACCTTATATGAATTAAAGGATTCTGTTTGGGCGCCTGTAAAGGCCGTTGATCTAAAAGTTGCTATAAAGCGATTGGATGGAGACCTGAATGTTAGTGAAACACCTACCTACACTACGGACTCATTGGGAATGATCACAGCTGAATTTAAACGCGATAGTTTACCCGGAGATTCAAAGGGTAATCTGACACTCATTGCCAAACTGGAAGAGAGTGACCTGTATGGAACCCTGACTGCAGAAAAAGTAGTTCCCTGGGGAGTTGTTATTAAGCACGAGTCGGCTTTTAATGTAAGGTCCTTGTTTGCCAGAAGAGGCCACTCGCCAATATGGCTGGAGTTCATTGCTTATTCAATAGTTTTTGCTGTTTGGGGGATATTATTCTATTTAGTACTACAAAT
>CALPNW020000243.1 GCA_943325035.2 Sphingobacterium thalpophilum
CTGGGGCAGTGATATAAAACGCCAGAACGATAGTTTTGGAGCGCTGGGTCATGTATTGATGATCTCCTTTCTATTGATCTACCTGATTCTCATTGCGCTCTACGACAGTTATGTTTATCCATTTGTTGTACTCTTTTCAATACCTGTTGCAGCCATAGGGGCTTTCCTTGCCCTCAATTTATCGATGAATAACCTGAGTTTATTTGCATTGCTGGGTTTAATTATGCTAATGGGGTTAGTAGCAAAAAATGCTATCCTGATTGTGGATTTCACCAACCAGTTAAAAGCAGATGGCATGCATTTTAAAAAGGCACTGATCATGGCAGGAAAAGAACGGATGCGGCCCATTTTAATGACTACGATTTCTATGGTTATTGGAATGCTTCCTATTGCATTATCCAGCGGAACAGCCAGCGAATGGAAAAACGGACTTGCCTGGGTAATAATCGGAGGACTGATTTCTTCATTGGTATTAACGGTTTATCTGGTTCCGATGATTTATTATGTAGTAGACAGCGTAAAAGAAAAATTCAGTAAAGCCAAATCACCTGTTGAAGCCCAACCTGTTGTTTAACGTTTCCTTTTACAGCTATGTAACATATATCACTATCAGCGGGTTGGTTCCGGTTTAGCTTTACCCTGTACATAAGCCTAACGCTTATTACCAATCCTATGAAAAATTATAAGAATGCTTTTGCCGCACTATTTATGGTTGCAGTTTTAGTGATCGGATTATCATCCTGCTCCAAATCTAGCAATACCCCTGGTGTTACCGGAAATGCTGCTGTAAATTTACAAATTCAGGTTTCCGGCCTTCCCTACGAGACACTGAGTGTATCTGAAACATATATGCTTATTCATATGCGCGAAGAAGAAAAACTGGCCAGAGATGTGTACACAACCCTTTATAGTAAATGGAGTGTGAATATGTTTACCAATATATCTGCCAGTGAACAAACCCATATGGATGGAATTTTATTATTGCTGAACAAATATGGATTAGCTGATCCGGCAGCCAATAAAGGTATTGGTGAATTTAATAATACTGCTCTGCAAACTTTGTATAATGAGCTGGTTGCTAAGGGTAATGTCAGTATTACAGAAGCCTATATCGTAGGGGCTATTATAGAAGACCTTGATCTCTCCGATTTAAAAAATGCGCTTGCTGGTAACGATAATCAGGATATAAAAGTGATTTATGAAAGTCTTGCAAAAGGCAGCAGGAATCACATGAGATCTTTCAATGGAGTTATTATTAATTCCGGGTTAGTGTATACACCACAGTTTATTACGCAGGCGGAGTTCGATGCTATTGTAACCAGTGCAATAGAGAAAGGATTTTAAGTAAGTGGGAATTCAATGTTGAATAATGCACATTAATAAACTTTACTTACCATGAAAAAGCTGATTTTTGTTTTATTGTTAATAATTACTGCAACAGCAGGATACACTCAGCACTCAGTGGTGCTGAGTGAGCAGGAGAAGGACGCAATTATCTATATGCGGGAAGAAGAAAAGCTGGCCAGGGATGTGTATGATTCCATGTTTAATAAATGGGGAGGGAATCCTTTCGCTAATATCCGGAAGAGTGAACAGGTACATATGAACAGAATGGAACAACTGATTAATACCTACCAGCTAAAGGATCCTGTAGCTGGTAACGGTGATCGGCCCGGAGTATTCACTGATATGCTGATGAAAAAATATTATCAGGAACTGATTGTATTGGGCAGTAAATCATTCCCGGATGCGCTGAAAGCAGGAGGAAAAATTGAAGAACTGGATATTGATGATTTAGAACAAAGAATCGGTGGTACCCGGAAGCAGGATATTATTCTGGCATATACATTTCTCAGAAATGCTTCTTATAATCACCTGAGGGCATTTGTAAGGCGGTTAAAAATGGAGGGCATCAATTATGAGCCGGAGATTCTAAGTAAGGAATCATTTGATAAAATCATTGCCGGAGGAGTACCCGGAGGCGCAACAGACTGTAAAGATTGTAAAAAAACAGAAAAATAGTTGTGATCAAATGCTGCATTTAAAATTCCATACTCTTTGAAAGATACCGCCCAGTCATTATTATGTCTGTTTTGTACCCCGATATTCCCCGTTTTTGGGGTCCTGGGCCAGTTGTAAAATAGTGGTACTTTCAAATAAATGAATCAATTGATTTTTGATGCATTTGTATTCTGTATGCATCGGGCAGGGCATCGCTTCCGAACACTTTTTTAATCCCAATACACATTTACCCAATACGCCATCTTCCTCCATGATATGCAGTATATCTTTCACAGGTCTTTTCTGTGATTTACTACTCAGGTAAAATCCGCCTCCAGGGCCTCTTACAGAGCTAATGATTCCATTATTAGCGGTGAGTTTCTGAAGAATTTTTGCGGTAAAGGATTTAGGAGAATTGATTGCTTTGGCAATTTCTTCTATGCCGAGTTTTTTATCCTCACTACTTTCCCTGGCAATATAAATGGTTGCTCTTAATGCGTATTCTGTTGCTTTTGAAAACATGGATTTGTATTAATTTAATTCGCTGAGTTTTCCCATTCTGCATAGGAATCACTGGTTTCATAAATTTTAAGTTTCCTTAATTTGATGCCGGAAGGTAGTTTTTGCAGTAAAACATTTCTAATGTATAAAAGAATATTTTCTGCAGTAGGTTCCATTTTCCAGACAATCAGGTTTTCCGGACTGCCGGTATTAGGATGTTCCGCCAGAAAATCTTCTGATAAAACCAGGTGATGGTCAAACTGGTCTACAATAATGGTGTTGACTATTTTTTTGAGGTCCTTGAAATCAATGACAAATCCGGGTTTAACCAGAAAGTCCACATCGCCAATATCACGGCCAACCGTAACATGCAATACATAGGAATGCCCGTGTATATTTTTACAATGACCATCGTAGCCATGAATGGCATGAGCAGTTTCGAAGCGGAATATTTTAGTTACCTGCAGCATTATTTTTCTTTTTTAAAAGTGGGAACAGTATCATCAGTATTCCTGCGGCCAAGGTAGTTCCTGAAATCAGAAATACCATAAAAAATGGTTGTAATTGCAGCATCATATTACTGAATGGTAACTGGTCATTACTCATTTGCCATACTGATTTCACTATTCCGGCCCCTATCAGTGACATCCAGAAGATCAGCAGCGAGATATTGGCTAACCAGAATCCCCTGTTCACGGTTTTGTTAGCCGGATACTGTTGGCCGCCCTTTTTTAACAGGAGGTCTGTTGCAAATGCCAGCAGTAACATGGTATTGATTCCGATGGTAGTTCCCATGGCATGGGCAACCGTAATATGAGTGCCATGTGTATAAACATTAATTGCCGGTACAGACATGCAAATGGCCAGTAA
>CALPNW020000244.1 GCA_943325035.2 Sphingobacterium thalpophilum
ACCAAAAAAAGGAAAGGCGTTGCCCCTGCAAGCAGAAGAACAACGCCTTATCCGGTAAGTTGAAAGGTTATTAAGCCAGGCTTTCCAGGGTTTGCTGAATTGCAGCAAAATCAGGTAAATCGCCGGGAGTTGCACAAACTTCAGCATATTGTACCACACCGTCCTTATCTACCACAAATGCAGCTCTTTTGCTTACGCCAGCCATCTCAAATGCAGGGAATGTTTCATACAATACACCATAGGCTTTTGCAGCTTCCTTATTAAAATCGCTCAAAAGAGGGAAATTAAGGTTTTGCTCGGTCCTGAACTTATCCAATACAAAAAGGGAATCTACTGAAACACCAAATACAAGTGCATTGGTATTATTGTAAGTGCCAATATTGTCCCGCACGCTACAAAGTTCTGCAGTACATACGCCCGTGAAAGCCAGCGGGAAGAATAAAATTACTACGTTTTTACCTTTCTGCTCAGCAAGGGTAACTTTTTGCTTTTCTGTATTGAACAGTGCGAAATCAGGTGCTTGTTGTCCTTTTTGAATACTCATTGTTTTGTTTTTTGGAATTATAGTGTTAAAAAATTAAGAACAGTTTATTATAGAAAAAGTTGATTTTATAAGGCCATTTCAGGAACATGATCCGGCACAACCAGCCTGCCGGCAGTTTTAGCGATGATTTCTTCTACAGAAACACCCGGAGCCCGTTCAACCAGTAAAAATCCATTGGGGGTGATATCCAGCACCGCCAGTTCTGTAACTATTTTCTTTACACAGGCCAACCCGGTAAGCGGCAAAGTACAGGCAGGGAGCAGTTTACTCTCTCCTTTTGGATTGGTATGCATCATTGCTACAATAATATTCTTGGCACTGGCCACAAGATCCATTGCACCGCCCATACCCTTTACCATTTTTCCCGGAATTTTCCAGTTGGCAA
This sequence comes from Sphingobacterium thalpophilum, assembly GCA_943325035.2. Classification (GTDB taxonomy): domain Bacteria; phylum Bacteroidota; class Bacteroidia; order Chitinophagales; family Chitinophagaceae; genus Sediminibacterium. The sequence continues at coordinate 930 of CALPNW020000244.1, forward strand.
TATCTCCGGTTTCACTTACTTCCATTGCACCCAGAACGGTTAAATCAATTTTACCTGCACGGATCATTCCAAAGCTTTCTGCACTGTCAAAAAAAGCACCTCCCGGTATTACAGTAACCGTTTCTTTACCTGCGTTGATCAGGTCTGCATCAATGGCTGTTTCTTCGGGGTAAGGCCCCATACCAAGTATGCCATTCTCACTTTGAAAAACCACTGTCATCCCCTCAGGAATGTAGTTAGACACCAGCGTTGGAATACCAATACCAAGATTAACATACATGCCATCCTGAAGCTCCTGCGCAATTCTTTTTGCAATATTGTATTTATCCAGTGCCATATCAGTTAATTAATCATTTAAACCAGCTTGCCATTTTCGGAACCTGGTCTTACCCATTTGTCTTTCGACGCTCCCCTTTTCAGTTGGTTTTTCTCAACTTAGCTTCACGGTTCTTCGTTCAATTCTTTTTTCGTAGTTGCTCCCCTGAAAGATCCGGTGTACATATACTCCCGCAACATGCACTTCATCGGGATCTATTTGCCCCGGCTCTAATAATTCCTCTACTTCTGCAATAGTAACCGTTCCGGCTTTAGCCATTGAAGTAGAAAAATTACGGGTGGTTTTTCTAAAGACCAGATTGCCCGCCTTATCGCCTTTCCAGGCTTTTACAATGGCAAAATCTGCATGTAAAGCAAGCTCCATTAAATACAGCTTACCGTTAAATTCACGAAGTTCTTTGCCAGCAGCAATTTCAGTTCCAACACCCGCCGGAGTATAATATGCGGGAATGCCCATACCTGCCATTTGGATGCTGGTTGCAAGTGTTCCCTGGGGCAGAAGATCCACTTCAAGCTCACCGCTCAGCAGCTGTCTTTCAAATTCTGCATTTTCGCCTACATAACTGCTGATCATTTTTTTGATCTGTCTGGTCTTTAATAAAAGTCCAAGACCAAAATCGTCAACACCCGCATTGTTTGAAATACAGGTGAGTCCGGTGGTACCTTTTTGAACAAGTGCATTGATAGAATTCTCCGGAATTCCGTTCAATCCAAAACCACCCAGCATGATTGTTGCATGGTCCGGAATATCTGCTATTGCATCGGATGCACTATTAAATACTTTATTCATAGACTACTTAGGTTTACCGGTGGTATCCGTTAATGCGGTTCTCTGACGCTTTGCTACCTCATCCACTGAGTCTATCAGTACTTTGAATAAATCAGGATGAGATTCGTAATATTTATAACTGGAATAAAACTGTTTGCGGTTAATTTTATAAGCTCTGAACACCTGATCATACAACCGGAAATTTTCATTCTTAAATTGCTGGGCAGTATCGTTGGTGGTAAGTTTTATATAATATTCATCCGCTTTCAGCATATCCCACATGATCAGTTTCATATCCTGAACAGGAAGTACTTTTTTATCTGTTGAATTTCCGCCACAGCCTGCTGTAACAATCAATATTAATATGATCAGGTATTTTTTCACTCTATTTCCTGTTTGTACCGGGTTGAATTAACCACATCTAAAATACCCAGCAGTTCAATAGCCTTTGCTTTTTCTGCAGCAGTTCCTTTCTTAAAAATGCCAATCAGTTCCTGTGCTTTACCCTGCATAAAAAACTGCAGGATCATTGTATTGGAATTCTCTTTATTAAAAGCCTGAAGCTGAACAAGAGACTGCAGAATATTTGCCCTTGCTTCATTTTCGTTCTCTACCATTTTATCTAACCCCGAACGGTAATAACTGTATATCACATCATGAACGATATTATACCTGCTGTTGATCAGGTTCTCATTCAGCCAGTAACGGTTTCTTAACCCGTCAAATACCCTCCAGCCGCTGATACTTCTTCCCTCCGGTGCATTGTTTACAATATTCTGCGCCTTGCGGTAATAAAGATCTCCACCCTTGGGCGAAAAAGAGTCATAATCCAGCCCTATCAACATGTAAGCATAGTATGCCAATACTGCCGTTAAATTAGCCACTCCTGCGTCAGTTCCCTGGATACGGTTCTCATTAAATTCTACCGGCTGAAATTCTATGTATTTAAAAGTTACGTCCTGGTCTAAAAAATTCACAAGGGCTGCCTGAAAAGAAGAATTGTAAACAGGTCTTGCAGCCTGAACGGTTAAAGAAGCTTTATACAGATTGGTTTCAACAATACTTTCTATGTTCAGAATAAAACTGCATTCAATCTTCTCATTCGTATTAAAGCCATCGTTCGTCCACTTACGGGTATTCATCAGGGTATTCAGCTGAGACTGAAGGGTAGTGAATATTTTTTTATCTACTGTAGAGTTAACCCTGCCCGCAAGCACGGTAACTTTTGCATTCAGCTCCTGTGCACTGGCACACCAGTGAAAGGCAGCAAACAGAATAAAAAACAAAAAGCGCTTTTTTTGCATTGTATTGAA
>CALPNW020000245.1 GCA_943325035.2 Sphingobacterium thalpophilum
AATAGTTATATGACCTTGAATTAACCCGCCTATTTATCCCGAAGCTTTTTTGTTTGTATTTATTTGCCTAATTTGATCGTTGAATTAACGATTGCATATGAATTACAGCCGCTTGTTTGATTGTATGGAATACCAGCTTGCCAAATTCCCGAAAAAGGATATGCTGGCTGCCAAAGAGAATGGTGTGTGGCAAAGCTACAGCACACAGGACGTTGCAGATAATGTAAACAGATTTAGTGCTGGTTTGCTGCAACTGGGAGTTAGCGGAAATGATTTTACTCCTGAAGGAAGCGATAAAATTGCCATCATCAGCAATAACCGCCCTGAGTGGGTATTTGCCGATCTGGCCGTTCAACAGATAGGCGCCATACTGGTTCCATTATATCCTACTACCAATCCGCTGGAAATCCAGTTTATATTAAATGATGCGAGCGTAAAATATGTTTTTGTAAGCAACGATGAGATGCTGCAGAAGATTAACAGCCTGCTCGATAAACTTCCTTCCGTTAAGGGCGTTTACAGCTTTGATCGTTTACCCGGTGCGCCAAACTGGTCAGACATTACCGCAATGTCGGATGAAGCATCACTGAACAAAGTCAATGAAATTAAACAATCCGTTCCGGAAGAACAGGTGGCAACCATTATTTATACTTCGGGTACAACCGGTACTCCAAAAGGAGTAATGTTAACCCATAAAAATATTGTTTCCAATCTGAAATTTGCCAAGGAGAGTTTTCCCTTTAAAGATGCTCCGGAAACCAAGGTACTCAGCTTTCTTCCGCTCAATCATATCTTCGAAAAAACCTGTACCTATATTTATCTGTTCAGTGGTATTGGTATTTACTATGCAGAGAGCCTCGAAACAATTGGAGACAACTTAAAGGAAATCAAGCCCAATGGTTTTACCACTGTGCCTCGTTTGCTGGAAAAAGTATTTGAAAAAATTATGACCAAGGGCAGTGAGCTCACGGGTACCAAACGCAAATTGTTTTTCTGGGCAGTAGCACTTGCAGAAGAGTATGACAACAGGGAAAGTGGCGGGATCTGGTACAATATTCAACTGGCCATTGCCAACAAGCTCATTTTTTCTAAATGGCGTGAAGCACTCGGTGGCAATATTTCCTTTGTGATTACTGGTGGTGCTGCCTGTCAGGTAAAATTGTTACGCATTTTCAATGCCGCACAGATACCCGTTTACGAAGGATATGGTCCTACAGAAAACAGCCCGGTGATTACGGTGAACCGTCAGGAAGCAGACGGCACTAAATTTGGAACAGTAGGTCCGGTACTGAAAGGGCAGCAGGTTAAACTGGCAGAAGACGGTGAAATTCTGGTAAGTGGTCCCTGCGTTATGAAAGGCTATTATAAACGTCCTGATCTTACCGCCGAAACGATTGTAGATGGCTGGTTACTTACCGGTGATATTGGTGTTTGGGTGGAAGATAAATTCTTGAAGATCACCGATCGCAAAAAGGAACTGTTTAAAACAAGTGGTGGAAAATATGTGGCACCTCAGCCCATCGAAAATAAACTCAAGGAAAGTCCTTTTGTAGAGCAGGTAATGGTGGTAGGGGCCGACAGAAAATTTGTAGGCGCCCTGATTGTTCCCTGTTTCCCGACACTGCAGGCATGGATGCGTGAAAAAGGAATTCCATTTACCACTCATGAAGATGTGGTTCACCATCCAAAAGTGCTGGAGCTGTACCGAGAACTGGTAGAGAGTTTCAATAAGTTTTTTAATCATGTAGAACAGATCAAAAAATTTGAATTGCTGCCCAGGGAATGGACCATTGAAACGGGTGAAATGACGCCTAAAATGAGCCTGAAACGTAAAGTGGTGATGGAAAAATTTACAGATGCTATTGAAAGGATCTATGCCTGATCCCAACCCTTTAATATCAATACTTGTTGTTGAAGACAACTCCGCAGATTTATTTGTACTGGAAGGCTTGTTGTGGAAAACAAGGTTGCCCATAAGTGCCATTTTACGGTCTGCCAGTTTTGCCGAAACGGTGGTATTGCTTCAAACCGAAACACCCCATCTTATTTTTCTGGATCTTTCTTTAACGGATAGTGCAGGGCTGGAGTTGTTCTCGCACATCAATCAGCTTGCGCCTGCCATTCCAATCATTGTACTCACCGGGTTGGTAGATATGGATATGGCGCTCGAAACAATGGCCAGGGGCGCACAGGACTATCTGGTGAAGGGCGAGTTTGATGAGAAGCTGCTTGCCAAGTCTATCAAGTACAGCATAGAGCGGAAAAAGAATCTCGAAAACATACGGGTTAGCCGCGAACAGTACAGTAGCCTGTTTTATAATAATCCGATGGCTATTTATATCTGGGATATTGAAACCCATCAGGTACTGGAAGTCAATGAAGTTGCGGAAAAAGAATACGGGTATGCCAAAGCTGATTTTTTAATAAAATCGGTCTGGGATCTTCATGCTTCCGTTGAACATAAGGAACTAAAACAATTTCTGGAAAATTTACCTGCTTCTGATATCACCAAACATTTGAGCTTTGTCTGGAAACAGGTTACCGCAAGTGGAGAGATCGTATTTATGGAAGTATCTTCTCACCAGATCAGTTACATGGGCAAGGCTGCAATGATGTCTATTGCCAATAATGTAACAGCAAGAATTGCACTCGAACAAAAGCTGGAAGATGAGCGCGTGCTGAAACAAAAAGAAATTGTCGAAGCAGTGATTCTTACACAGGAAAAAGAAAGACATGATATCAGCCGGGAGCTGCACGATAATGTGAACCAACAACTCACGGCAGCAATGATGTACATTGCCTCTGCAGAAAAAAAACAGCAAGGTGGCTCTGATCTGTTGAAACAATCCACCACGTTCATCATCAATGCCATCGAAGAAATCCGAAGCTTAACCAAAAGCCTGGTTACCCCGCTGATCAAAGACTTTGGTCTGGTAAAAGCTATTGAAAGTATCCTGGATGATGTAAGTGCAGTGAAAGAAGAAATGGCGATGCATTTTTCTGCAGAGCATTTCTTTGAAGAAGATATTCAATACGATTTTAAGCTAAGTGTTTTCCGCATTGTACAGGAACAGGTAAATAATGTGTTGAAACATTCTGAGGCCAACCAGTTGAGAATTGAACTGGAAAGAAACGAAAATTTTATTCATTTATTGGTATCAGATAACGGCATTGGTTTTGATATCAGGAAACAGAAAAAGGGAATTGGGATTTATAATATTACGGGACGCGTTGAACTCTTTAACGGAACCATGTCTATCCTTACTGCGCCTGGCGAAGGATGCACTTTTGATATCAGTTTTCCGGTAACAGATTCTATTTTAAT
>CALPNW020000246.1 GCA_943325035.2 Sphingobacterium thalpophilum
TGTATACCCCAAGACTTTATCCCTATATACTCAAGATTGCCAAAGACGAATACCTCGCAAAGGAACTATTACAGGAAACATTTATTCGCCTTTGGGTAAAGCGAACGGAATTGAAAAATGTGCAATTCCCTGGTCCATGGTTGTTTAAAGTTGCTGCTAATATCTGCCTAATGCACCTGCGCAAAGAAGTGACGAGGAATAAGTTACAGGATAAGGTATATGAAAAAATGAAGCCCGGTGAGTATCTCGTTGTGGAAGTTGTTGAAGAAAGAGAACTAGAAGGTATTATCGCAAATGCCGTAGAAAGTTTATCACCACAAAAAAAGATAATTTATAAATTAAGCAGGCAGATAGGATTGTCTCACCTTGAAATTGCCAATCGCCTTGGACTCTCAATTAACACTGTCAATAATCACTTAGGTATGGCCCTTCGCATTATACAGTATGCGATACACGAAAAGACAGGGCTTTCCATATCGGCTATTGCCATTCTTTTGTCCATTTAATAAAAATTTTATTGCAGGTTGGTTGTTATCTCTTACTTGTGCATCTTCAAGTAGTGGGAATACTAAATCTTGAAGAGTATGTCAATTATAAGTAAACAAAAGCTTGAAATTTTGCTACTTCGGTATATGGAGGATAAGGCAACTTCGGCAGAAAGAGAGGAGTTAGGACAATATTTGTTAAATCAGGATAATGAAGATTCCATTTTAGAGATCATGGAAGAGCTGCTTGTCACAGAAGATGCAATGGATGACTACGACGACAATAAATGGGGGCCTCTCTTGGAGAAGCTTTTGCAAAAGATCAATATATTAAAACAGACGGGGCCGACTATCGTCATCAAATGGAAGCGCATTGTAGCGACTGCTTCCATTTTATTTGCGGTTGGGCTTGCTGGGTATTTAGCATTGTTTCGGATGGATACTGAACAAGTCCGGCTAATAAAAGCTACTCAACCAATCGATGTAAAGGCTCCGGAAAATAATCGGGCAATGATCACATTGTCTAATGGGCAAAAAGTGTATCTGGATAGTGCAATCAATGGATCTTTGTTACAACAAGCAGGTGTTGTAGTAATGAAACTTGCTGATGGAAAAATCGTTTATGAAGGATCCTCTAAAGAATACATTAATAATACACTTACTAATCCACGAGGAAGTAAAGTCATTGATATAACACTTTCTGATGGAAGCAGAATATGGCTTAATGCGGGGAGTTCACTTACATATCCGGTTGCTTTTGTAGGGAATGAAAGAAAGGTATCCATAATTGGTGAAGCTTATTTTGAAGTAATGAAGGATAAGAAACGTCCTTTCAAAGTTGATATTTCTGGTAAGGGCGAGGTGGAGGTATTGGGTACACATTTTAATATTAATGCCTATGATGATGAAGCTAATATTAAAGTGACATTGTTGGAGGGGTCTTTGAAAGTGAATAATACCCTCATTCAACCTGGACAACAAGTGCAGACATCAGATAAAGTCAAAATTATTGAGGATGTGGATTTGGAGGAAGTGATGGCCTGGAAAAACGATATGTTCATTTTTAACAATCAAGATATTAAAACAATCATGCACCAAATCAGTAGATGGTATGATTTGGAAATAATTTATCAGGTTAATAATAGTAAAAAAACCTACTCGGGAATGGTCAGCCGAAATAATAAAATATCTAAAGTATTAATGATCCTTGAAAAGGCGGGGATAAAATTCAAGATTGAAGAAAAAAAACTAACAATTATGGGAAAATAAAAGAAAGGTTAATCCAAAAAAATGCCGGAAAGTGGTTGCAACACTCCCCGGCGAATAGCTTGGATTAAACAAATCGAATAAAAATTGCTAAATGTTTAAACCCAATAAAACAATGTCATATGAAGTTACGAAATCTTTTTGTTACGCCACATGAGCGTAGAGTATTAACCAAAACTTTGCTTATTATGAAGTTAACTGCTATACTTCTTGTCTTTTCCTGCTTGCAGGCAGCGGCAATTAGTGGATACGGTCAAAAAATAACCATAAAAGAGAAAAAAGTATCTATTTCAAGTATTTTAAAAAAAATTAACCAACAAACAGGTTTCGAATTTTTTTATAATGATGATTTGATTAATCAGGTGGGTAAAATAGATATTGACCTGAAAAATGTTGGAATCGAGCAGGTGCTGGATAATTGTTTTCAAAATTTGCCAATTGTATATACGATTGTCGACAAAACAATTTTGATACAGCCAAAGGAAAAAAAGATTGCGGGAATCCTCTTAAATGAATCACCACCTCCCATTAAGATGTCCGGTAAAATTACTGATGAAGAGGGCAAACCTGTTAGGGATGCATCCGTAATTGTAAAGGGTACTTCTCTTGGCACAATAACAGACGTAAATGGAGCATTTTCTATTGATGTTGACAATAATAGTAGAATATTGGTCTTGTCTTTAGTAGGTTATAAAACGATGGAAATATCTATTAAGGGTCAATCACAAATCAATGCAGTTATTATAAAAGAAGAATCTGCATTGGATAAAGTAGTTGTTGTTGGTTATGGAACCCAAATCAGGAAGAATCTATCCAGTTCTATCTCTAAAGTGGAAGTTGAGAAATTAAATATGGCGGCTGCAAATTCTTTTGAAGCCGCCTTACAGGGGCAGGCTGCAGGCGTGCAGGTTACACAAGCCAGTGCAATGGCGGGTTCCCCAGTCAATATTCGAATACGTGGTAGTTCTTCTGTTTTTGCGAGTAGCGAGCCCCTTTACGTTATTGATGGCATACCAGTGGAAGCTGGATCCATTAGTAGTAATAACGTAGGCTCGGTTTTAAATAATTATAGTTTGCAAACTGCTGTTAATACTAATGTATTGGCAAGTATAAACCCTAACGATATCGAATCCATTGAAATCCTGAAGGACGCGTCGGCTGCATCTATTTATGGATCAAGGGGATCAAATGGAGTTGTTTTGATCTCCACAAAAAAGGGGAAGACAGGAAGAACAAAAATGAATTATTCTTCTAACTTTTCTACGTCTGAAGCCACGCACAAAATTGGTCTTTTGAACAGTACGGAATATATACAGGTAGCGCAAGAGGCTTGGGTGAATTCAGGTAATTTATTAAGCGACTTTTGGACAAAAAGCGGTGTACTTCCGGATGGACTCACTGAAGAAGTAGCAAAGCAGACTAATACAAATTGGATTAATGAAACATTAAGGACTGGGTATGCTCAAGACCACAATTTTTCTATGTCTGGTGGTACCGATAAGACTACTTTTTACTTAAGTGGTTTCATGAA
>CALPNW020000247.1 GCA_943325035.2 Sphingobacterium thalpophilum
AGCCATGCGCGTTGGATCTTCGGGATCTATCCAAAGGTCATGATTGTCTCCATGAGGTACTTTGATCTCTGTTTTAAAACTTTTTCCTCCGTCTGTTGATTTATAAAAATTCACGTTCAATCCATAAACCGTATTGCTGTCTTTTGGATCGGCCATGATTCTTGAATAATAAAATGCACGCTGCCTTAATTTTCTTTCGTTGTTCACCATTTTCCAGGTATCACCTCCATTGTCTGAGCGGTATAAACCACCTTCGTCTGATTCAATGATTGCCCATACGCGATTGGGGTTTGCCGGAGAAACAGTTACGCCTATTTTGCCTACAGCACTTTTAGGCATACCCGTATTTTGGGTAAGGTCTTTCCAGGTTGCGCCGCCATCAGTAGACTTGTATAAAGCAGACAGGCCTGTACTGGCCCACATTTTATAAGGCGTTCTGTATACTTCCCAGATACTGGCATAAAGGGTTTCCGGATTTTTTGGATCAATCACCAGATCAGCTGCGCCGGCCTTATTGCCCTTGAACAAAACCTTGTTCCAGGTTTTTCCGCCGTCAGTTGTTTTAAAAACACCACGCTCTTCGTTGGGTCCGAATGCATGGCCCAGCGCAGATACATAAACAATATCCGGGTTAGTGGGATGTATACGAACTCTGGAAATAGATTGTGTATTTTTTAATCCGGTATTTTTCCAGGTCTTTCCACCATCAATAGATTTGTACACGCCATCACCCTGCATAATATTTCCCCGAAATTCAGTTTCTCCGGTACCTATATAAATAATATCCGGATTGGTTGCTGCAACAGCAACAGCGCCTACAGAGGAGCTGGTGAGCTGACCATCGGTTACCGGTTTCCAGTTTAATCCACCATCGGTTGTTTTCCATAATCCTCCACCAACTGCACCAAAAAAATATTCCTGTTTGCGTTTGGAACTGCCAGCTATCCCCAGGGAACGGCCGCCGCGGTTAGGACCTATGTTCCGCCAGGTCATTCCTTTGAGGGTAGAATCGGCTGTGGTTTTTTGGGCATCGGTTACAGCAGGAGCCAGGAACATTCCTGCAATAAGAACGCAAATGGCAATGCGGTGGTGTTTTTGCATAATTGGTGGTTTAATAATCTGAAACAAGTTACTGATTTAGGCGCAATCAGGATGGTGCTTATTAGTTCAGCAATATTTATTAGACTTGCAGATGATTTCAATGATCAAAGACTTTGATTTACAAGCGCATCCCGAAGGAGGATTTTATAAGGAAACCTACCGGTCGGCAGAAATGATTCCCCAAAGTGCATTGCCGGCAAGATTCAGCGGGAGCAGGTTGTTTTCAACGGCCATTTATTTTTTACTGCCCCAGAATAATTTCTCTGCTTTTCATCGTATCCAGAGCGATGAATGCTGGCATTTTTATGAAGGAGATACGTTGCTGGTGCATGTACTGGATGCAGAAAAAGGATACACACTCCTGAAACTGGGAAGAAACGCACAGGCAGGGGAGGTTTACCAGGCGGTGGTACCTGCAGGTTCCTGGTTTGCTTCTGAAACAACCGGAAGCTATTCATTTGTTGGATGCACGGTTGCTCCCGGATTTGATTTTGCAGATTTTGAACTGGCCAGTGCTAATGGTTTAACGGCTCAGTATCCCGAACACCAGCAACTCATTCAAAGGCTTTGCCGGTAATTATTTCTTTGCTATAATACCAGTAGTTTTTCGGTCTGCACATCATTGTTGATGGATATCCGGATCATATAATTTCCGGCTGGCCATCCGTTATCTGCCAGTTCAGCGAATCTGGTTTTTTTCATAAATGGTGGTCCAGCTCCCTTTTAAAAAGGCAGATACACTGATGCGGTTCAGGGAGGTTTTGGAACTTATAGACAGGCTCAATATTATTTTACCAGCATATACCATTCTTTCCGTTAATGGGCTAAGCTATTATAATTCGTTCTTTATTATTGGTTCGGTCTATGCCTGTTTTATTGGGCAGTAGCAAAGAATCATTATTACCCCACAGATCGGGCAAACGGGAATCTATATTCAGGTCTTTAATAGAAATCCCGATTCCTTTACCCTTCAGCAACGGATAGAAATGTTGTGCAGCAATAGCTGTCTCATTCAGCTATCTTAATAAAATAAAGGATACTTTTTTCTGTATCCGTTGCAAGGCAGTATCTACTCCGGAAACAACAGCCAGGTAAACTCCGCCCGGCAAAGGTTTGCCCTGGTACATTCCATTCCAGGTTTCATTCATGTTGTTGGTTTCAAATACAGTATTATTGAATTTGTCTACTATTTTAAAGAATTCAATATGGTCTATCAATATATACTCTGCTTTATAAACATCGTTGTTGCCATCATTGTTGGGAGAGAAGGCAGTTGGCAAATAAATATTGGAGCTGTTGAATCCATATACCAGCACAGAATCTGTGTTCACACATCCGGATGAGTCTGTCACTTTTACCAGATAGTCCCGCTTTAAAAAATCAGCATTCATCAACGGGCGGAAAGCCCGGTTATTATTCAGGTTTAAATTCGGCGACCATAAATAAGTCCTTCCGTTTGGATAAGGATTCAGCGTTAGTGGTATGTTTTTTACCGCATAAACGATCGGATACCGCAGATCCGCCCTTGCCCGGGTAACATTTATATTGATCAGGGTATCATCAAATAATTGCGGACAGAATGCACTCTGAACAGTAAGCTTTACAAAATAACTGCCGCCCTTACTAAAAATATGGGCAGGGTTCTGTGCAAAGGAGGGAGATGATCCGTCGTTAAACGACCATTGTCTCTGTAAGATCTGGTCTCTCAGATAGGGCACACTTTTATCGGTAAAGTTCACATCAAAACCTGCACAGGAATCAGCAAATACAAAACTGGCTAACGGGTTACCGATTACCATAATTTCTTTTGTAAGGCTATCAACACTACAGCTATTGCTGCCCTGTACAATCAGCTTCACATCATAAACACCCGGCTTAGGAAAAGTATATAAAAAAGTGGCGCTGGTATCTTCCATCGAAATGCCACCGATCGTCCATTTTGCAAATGCATAGCCATTATTTCCAAAGCCTTTTATAGTAGTATTCCTTAATAGAACAGGCATTCCCAAACAAGTGTCTCCCACTAAAAAACCTGCTTTGGCAATTGAATAATTGTACACCTCTTTTGTTTGTGAAGTAGTCTGGCATCCCAATACTCCGGATGAACTGATCTTTACGGTGTACTTACCCGGACTGCTGTATGCATGCGAAAAGACTGCGG
>CALPNW020000248.1 GCA_943325035.2 Sphingobacterium thalpophilum
AAAGATCAGCCTTCGTCCTCCCGGTTTTTCAATTCCTTTATTTTATCCAGTGCTCCGGCAACCACATCGCACATGATGGTGTAAAGGGCACCGGGCTTATAATTGGCATATATATATTCCAGGGCCAGATTTTCGTTGGCAATCACCATCTGTGGAAGGTTGGGGTTTACGGAATTGACCCCTTCCTGTAACAACGCAATGATTTCTTCGGCAGTTCTTCCCCTGAGATTTTTGTCGCACCGGATAATGATCTCATCAAAAAATCCTGCAGATATGCGGCCCAGTTCACGGATATCCTCGTCTCTTCTGTCTCCGGTTCCACTGATAACGCCAACTTTATACGGATAGTCCAGCTTCTGAACAAAATCGCAAAGCAGATTCAATCCATGCGGGTTATGTGCAAAATCTGCCAGAAAAGTAAAGTGCTTAAAGTAGAAAAAATTCAGGCGGCCGGGCGTGGTTACACTTCCTGCGATAAAAGTTTGCAGCCCGCTTTTAATATCTTCTATGGTAATACTTTTAAACAGATAGGTAGCCATTACACTGGGTAAGCAGTTGGCTATATTGTGCATTGCTTTTCCTTCGAAAGTGATTGGAATATCTTTTACATGCATCACCCGGATCTTCCAGGTGCCCTTTAAAATACTCACATATCCGTTTTCAAATACAGTGGCCAGTCCGCCTTTTTTGCAATGCTGTTGAATTCTTGGATTATTTTCATCCATGCTGAATAAAGCAATATTGCATTTCAGGTCTTTCTTCATGGCGTATACCAGATCATCATCTGCATTCAATACAGCATACCCATGCGGGAAAACGGTTTCGGGTACTACTGCTTTTACCCTGGCCATTTGCTCCACATTATTAATGCCTCCCAGACCTATATGATCGCTGGCCACATTGGTTACAATAGCTACATCACTGTTTTCAAAAGCCAGCCCGTTTTTGAGTATGCCACCTCTTGCGCATTCAAGTATGGCAAAATCAACGGTGGGATCTTTCAACACAAATTGAGAGGAAAGCGGACCGGTACAATCGCCCTTCATCAACAACTGATTTTGTATGTATACGCCATCACTGGTGGTATAGCCTACTTTCTTTCCGGCACTTTTGGCAATATGCGCCGTTAAGCGGGTAGTGGTTGTTTTACCGTTGGTGCCGGTTACTGCAATAATTGGTATCCGTCCGTTGCTTCTGTCCGGAAAGAGCATGTCTATAACTGGCTCTGCTGCATTGCGTGCAAGACCTTCCGAAGGATCAATGTGCATGCGGAAACCGGGTGCTGCATTAACTTCCAGAATAGCTCCGCCGTTTTCATTGACCGGTGTGTGGAGGTCCTGCGCCATAATATCTATACCACAGATATCCAGTCCGATTATTTTGGCAATACGTTCGCACATCACAATATTGGCAGGATGTATTTCATCGGTGATATCGGTAGAGGTTCCTCCGGTAGATAAATTGGCCGTAGTTTTCAGCAATACCAATTCACCTTTTGCGGGAACGGTATCAAGCTGGTAACCGATATCTTCCAGCATTTTCATGGTGCTGCCATCTACGGTTATCTGGGTAAGCACTTTTTCATGACCATATCCTCTGCGGGGATCTTTATTGATTTCATCGATCAGCCATTGAATGGTATTTATTCCATCTCCGGTAACAGCTGCCGGAGTTCTTAATGCGGCACAGATGAATTTATAATTGATCACTAAAACACGAAAGTCAAATCCGGTAATGAATTTTTCTACGATCACCGACCGGCCATACAGTTTTGCCGCTTCAAATGCTTTCAGGGCCTGTTCCCGGTTGATAATATTGGTGGTATTGCCTTTGCCATGATTTCCGTCGATGGGTTTAATGACCAGCGGATAACCGAATTTAAGTATGGCCTCATCCAGTCCTTCCTCTGTTCTTGCCACCGTGCCTTTTGGTACGGGTATTTCAGCAGCCTCCAGCAAATTCTTTGTTTCTTCTTTATCACAGGCAATATCTACTGCTATATTACTGGTAGTAGAGGCGATGGTGGCCCGGATCCTTTTCTGATTTACGCCATAGCCAAGCTGCACAAGGCTTTGCTTGTTCAACCGTAAATGCGGAATGCCTCTTTTAGCGGCTTCCTCAACAATGCAGCCGGTAGATGGTCCTAAACGGGTTTCTTCCCTGATCTCTCTCAAACGCTGAATATCTTCAGACAGATCGTACGGAATATTATCAGTTAAAGCTTCTGCAATCCGGACTGCTGCTTTAGCCGCATAAACACCTGCATCCTCTTCTGTATAACAGATTACAACAAAATATTTTCCTTCTTCACCAGTTCCTCTTGTTCTGCCAAAGCCGGTATCCATGCCCGCCAGCGTTTGCAGTTCCAGTGCAATATGTTCTATCACATGCCCCATCCAGGTGCCTTCTGCCACTCTTTGAAAAAAACCGCCCGGCGTTCCAACGCTGCAACGGTGGGAATACATAGAGGGAAACAGATCAGACAGCCTGCTTAAAAAGCCGTCGATCGTGTTGGTGGGGCGCTGCTCCATTTCTTCCAGATTAAGTTTCATCTGAATCAGTTTGGGTCTGCGGATACTCCAGTAATTGGGGCCTCTTAATATTTTGATTTCTTCTATTTGCATAATAATCGGTTTGAGGGGGGTAAGGAAAGGGTTGTGCACAAAGAACTAACGAACCCCAGAACCCTGAATATATTGAATTTTATGCGATTGGCGGGCAATTCAAAAGGCTTATTTTTGTTTGGTACAGAAATAGCAAGTATGAATATTCCCAAAGGAAAATTAATAGCCATCGGTGGTGCAGAAGATAAAGGTGCTGATCATGAAAAAGGAGAACTGTTCAGTAATAACCTGAATTTTGTGGAACTGGGTATCTTAAGAAGAATAGTAGAAGAAGCAGGTGGTACAGGAGCCTGCATAGAAGTGGTTACAACTGCATCTACCATTCCCTATGAAGTGGGTGAAAATTACCTGGATGCATTTGGCAGAATAGGCTGTACAGATGTGGGGCTTATACATATCCGCAACAGGGAGGATGCCCAGAAACAGGAATACATCGAAAGAATTTCTACCTGTGATTGTGTAATGTTCAGTGGAGGAAATCAACTGAGGCTGACCACTATTTTTGGGGGAACGAGGTTCCTGAAAATCATTCATGAACGGTACGAAAAAGAAAGCTTTATAATAGCAGGCACTTCTGCCGGTGCAATGGCTATGAGCAATACAATGAT
>CALPNW020000249.1 GCA_943325035.2 Sphingobacterium thalpophilum
GCTTGTTTGTTTAGTATGCCTGATCTTCCTGTTCTTCGAATCGGCGTTTGGTATATGTCTGGGCTGTAAATTTTATGCTATTTTCTATAAAGAAAAAGCCCAGTACTGTCCCGGAGAAATCTGTGATGTTAAGGCAAGGCAACCCATTCAAACAACATCTGTGCTTCAGTTATTGGTGGTGCTGGCTTTTATTGCACTGGCAGTAGTTATCGGCCTTTTGTTCAACAACGCTTTTAAGATCACTCCCCACAACTTATTTGGATAATTACCCGGACAGAATTTGCCCGTATTGTCCTGATCTGCCAGCGCTTAGGTCATGCACCTACTATGCTGCCAACGGCAAACTATAAAAGCGCAAAAAGCTTTATCAATTGGCTGATTATTTTGTAATTTGTGGCATGAGATTCTATACCGTTCACCAGCTGTTGCTGGTTGCATTATTGACTTCTTCGGCAGTTGCCCAGGCCCAGCAAGCCACCCTTTCAACCATCCCTTCCTGGGCTTTACAATCCAATGTTTACGAAGTGAATGTTCGCCAGTACACCAAAGAAGGAACTTTCAATGCTTTTGCCAGACATCTCAACCGGTTAAAGGATATGGGCGTTGGAATTGTATGGTTTATGCCAATTAACCCCATTAGTGTGGTGGACCGGAAAGGGAGTATGGGCAGCTACTATGCTGTTTCCGATTACACTTCGGTTAATCCGGAGTTTGGCACCATGGCCGACTTTAAGCAAATCGTACAAACCATTCATGGTTTGGGAATGAAAGTAATCATAGACTGGGTACCCAACCACACAGGTGGCGATCATCGCTGGCTGAAAGAGCAACCGGATTTTTTTGAAAAAGACAGTACCGGTAAAGCTGCAATGGCAAAGGATTGGGCAGATACCCGTCAACTCAATTACCAAAACCCGGTAATGCGTGATAGCATGATTGCTGCCATGAAGTTCTGGGTAAACAACACCAATATTGATGGATTCAGATGTGATGTTGCCTGGAATGTGCCCGGCGATTTCTGGAGTACCTGTATTGCTAAGTTAAAAAAGATCAAACCACTGTATATGCTGGCCGAAGGGGAAGATCCGTATCTGGCCCAAAATGGATTTGATGCTACTTATCCATGGAAAGCCTTTCATGTGCTGGTAGATATAGCAGCCGGTAAAAAGAACGCACTTGCACTCGATTCTGTTCAGCACCTGATCGACACCAGTTTTCCTCCACATACTTCTTTATTGTATTTCACCAGTAACCATGATGAAAACAGCTGGAACAAAGCCGATTATGCTACAATGCCTGGTGCTGTTCATGAACCATTTGCTGTGTTGTCTCAAACCCTGCCCAGATCTATTCCCCTGGTATACAGTGGCCAGGAAGAGCCCTTATTAAGACCATTGGAATTTTTTGAAAAAGATCCGATCGAATTTGACAAATACAAGCGTGCTTCTTTTTACAGGAAAATCATGCAGCTGCGTTCATCCAATGCTGCCTTAGCGGCCAATGTGAAATTTACCAGATTACCAACCGGTAATGACAAGGCGGTATATGCTTTTTACAGAAGATCAGGCCAGCAAATGGTTTGTGTGATTGTGAACCTTACCGGAGCTGGTCAAACTGCTTTGTTAGATGCCAAAAGCCTCCAATCCATTGCTGTTAAACCGGTTAAGGAATTATTGAGTGGTGTTTCTTTACCCCGCATTCCTGCAGGTAAAATGGTATTGAAAGCCTGGGAGAGCAGGGTCTACTATTATTAATCACCGGTTCAATGGGTATCCAATGGTATAGCAAAGGGGATAAAGACAATCACCCTTGTGAACAACAGAGAAAATAGGCCGTACCAATATTCAGTTTTGAATTTATCTTTGTTTTATGACACGCCAACAACTTGTAGACGAAATCAAGCAAAAAAAATCCTACTTATGTGTAGGATTAGATACAGATATTACCAAATTGCCGGTACACCTGCAGTCCAGACCAGATGCAGTGGTGGCCTTTAATAAAGCCATCATTGACGCTACAAGTGCTTATTGCGTGAGCTACAAAGTAAATACTGCTTTCTATGAGTCGCAGGGTCTGAAGGGTTGGGAAGCCATGCAGGAAACTCTTGCATATATCCCTGATTCCCATTTTAAAATTGCGGATGCCAAACGGGGTGATATTGGCAATACCTCCGCTCAATATGCTAAAACTTTTTTTGAAGTACTTCCTTTTGATGCAATCACGGTTGCCCCTTATATGGGCGAAGACAGTATCCGCCCTTTTCTCGATTACCCCAATAAATGGACCATTGTTTTGGGATTAACTTCTAATGCAGGCAGTAACGATTTTCAACAATTGCAATTAGCTGAATACAATGAAGCTTATTCTATGGTGCCGCATATTACACAGGGTACCGTAGATAAACGTTTGTATGAGCATGTGCTCGAGAGAGTATCCAGCTGGGGAACTCCCGAGAACCTGATGTTTGTGGTTGGAGCTACCCGGGCTTCTGACCTCGAAAATATCCGTCGCATTATTCCGGAACATTTTATATTGGTTCCGGGTGTAGGTGCGCAGGGTGGTAGTCTTGAAGATGTTTCCCGTTATGGGTTGAACGATGATGCAGGCTTATTAGTGAATGCCAGCCGCGCAGTTATTTTTGCCGGTGGCGGAGAAGATTTTGCCGAGAAGGCTGCTATTGCTGCCAGCGACTACCAGAAAGAAATGGCTGCCTACTTAAAGTAATCATTCAGATTAATTAGAGTGATTGTTGAGATTAATTAGAGTGATTGTTGAGATTAATTAGAGTGATTGTTCAGATTAATTAGAGTGATTGTTCAGATTAATTAGAGTGATTGTTCAAAGAACTTCTTTATTCAGTTGAATTTCCTGTTCAATCTGTAAATGTTGCAACAGTTATATTTTGCTGTTTAGTATTTTTGAAATAGCAGCCGGTGGTCTGATTGGAAAAAGATTGACCGGAGCAGACCTTTAAACAGAAGGTAGCGTATATTATTTTACCCCCGATTCTTCAGTCATAATAGCAGCTACTTCCTCTGCCCATTTTAAAAGTGTGGAGGGTGAGTAGTGTAACCGGTCTTCTGCAAGGGCTTTCAGATTGTTTTTTTCAGCTCTTGTATTGAACGTGATATCAATAAAATGTGTTCCCGATTTTTTAGCAGCGGAAGCGCAAATCTCATTAAA
>CALPNW020000250.1 GCA_943325035.2 Sphingobacterium thalpophilum
GAGCGTGGTATCATTGCTGAAATAACTGATTGCCCAGTTAATGAAAATAATGAGCCGGTTTTTCACACTTACGATCAGCATCAGGTGAAGGAACATCCATACAAACCATGCAAGGCGACCCTGGAAACTAAAATTGGGCAGGTCAACAACAGCCTTCCGTTTTCCCACAGTGGCCATAGTGCCCGGGTTTTTGTATTTAAATGCAGTGGGAGGTTTATCCAGCAAGCTGTTCTTTAAATTATGTACAATATTTTTTGCCTGTTCAATAGCAACATTCGCGAGTTGTGGATGCCCTTTTGGAAATTCAGCCGTTTCCATATAGGCAATATCTCCCAATGCATATACATGGTGTAATCCCTCCACCAGGTTGAACGAATCCACTTTTATCCGGTTGCCCCTGACCAGTTTTTCAGGACTTATGCCCGAAGGAACATTGCCGGTAACACCTGCAGCCCATATCATTGTTTTAGTTGCAATAGACCGGCCATCAGCAAGTTCAATAATATTGCCATCATAATCTTTTACCTGTGTGTTCACCAGAACGGCTACACCCATCTGTTCAAGGTATTGCTGTGATTTTTTCTGAGAAGCGATACTCATTACACCCAGTGTAGCAGGACCGGCTTCCAGCAGATAGATGGTAAGTTTGGAAAAATCCATATCCGGATAATCTTTGGGAAGAATATTGGTTTTGAGTTCGGCAAGAGACCCCGAAAGTTCAACACCGGTAGGGCCTCCCCCAACAACTACAATATTCATTAACGCATTGAGTTTATCAGCAGAAGCAGTAAGTGCATCTTCAAAATTCTGAAGAATATGATTGCGCAGGGTGATGGCCTCGTAGGTTGATTTCATTGGATACGCATATGTCTCAAAATTGGTATTCCCAAAATAATTGGTAGTACAACCTGTTGCAATAATAAGATGGTCGTAAGAAAAAGAGGCAATATCCGTAACTACCAACTTTGATGAAAGATCAATGGATTCAATAGTTGCAAGCCGAACATGCACATTGCGTTTGTGTTGAAATATTTTTCTCAATGGAAATGAAATAGAACTGGGTTCTAAACGGGCAGTAGCTACCTGGTACATCAATGGTTGAAACTGATGAAAATTATACTGGTCAATCAGCGTGATGTCGAAGTTGGCATCGCTTAATCTTCTTGCAATCTGTAATCCGGCAAATCCGGCACCCAGTATAACGATTCGCTGCTGCTTCATGGGAATGGTATTACTTTTTAGCTGCTTAGACTATTCTAAAAGCTAACACTGAATCTGGTTCAATGATATTAAAGTTACCATCATTCAGCCAGCGGAGTATTCATTGGCACTAATTTAACAGCCAGATAACTCATTGGAAGATAAGCAAGGCAGAGGTCTGCAGCAGAGAACCAAACCGGAGAAGGCAGCATCATAACATTGATGAAACCTCCCATCAAAAACACACCACCAATCGCAAACGCAAATTTCTGCTGGTGCGAAAAAGCAATTTTAATGGCTATAAAAGCACCGGCAAAAGTACCAAGGGCATGAGCCAGAAACGGAAAAATAAAGTGTTTGGCTTCAAACAAATGCATGGATGCCTTTAGCCCTTCCATAGAGGTATTGTCTGCCCCTGCAGGCGGCGGAATAACAGAGCCACTCAACATAATCAGAGCCATATTAACGATACTGCCAATGAAAAGACCGGCAATAACGGCAAGGGTATTTCTAAAGATGGGGCTCATTTTATAAAGTTAATTGTATTAAATAATATCAGCACTCACTCAACCCTAGCGGAACCTGTATGGCCAATCCACCGTCGGCAGTTTCTTTGTACTTGCTGTTCATATCCAAAGCGGTAGTCCACATGGTAGCAATTACTTTATCTAAACTCACCAACGCAAAATCGGGCTGACTTTGCAAAGCCAGCTGAGATGCTGTAATAGCTTTGATAGCGCCCATCGTATTGCGTTCTATGCAGGGAATCTGTACCAGCCCGCCTATTGGATCACAGGTTAATCCTAAATGGTGTTCCATGGCAATCTCTGCAGCCATCAGGGCCTGTCGCTGGGTGCCGCCCATACACTCAGTTAACGCAGCAGCTGCCATTGCGGAGGATACTCCAATTTCGGCCTGGCATCCACCCATTGCGGCAGAAATGGTGGCTCCTTTTTTAAAGATGCTGCCTATCTCCGATGCAGTTAATAAAAATTGGATGATTTTCTCTTCTGTTACTCCCTCACAAAAAGCAATATAGTATTGCAGCACGGCTGGTATTACTCCCGCTGCTCCATTGGTGGGTGCTGTTACCACCCTGCCAAACGATGCATTCTCTTCATTCACCGCCAAAGCAAAACAACTTACCCAATCCAGAATATATTGAAAACTTCCACCTCCGTTTTTAATTGCCTGCATCCATTCCTCATAATTACTGTAGGGTTGTTCCTTGATCAATTTCCGGTTCAATTTATATGCCCTCCGTTGTACCTGTAAGCCTCCGGGCAATTCTCCCTGTGTATGACATCCCCGGAACGTACAAAGCTTCATGGTTTCCCAGATAGTCTGTACGCCTTTTTTAACAGCCGCTTCCGTCTGCCATACTGTTTCATTCTCCAACACTACCTCGTTGATGGCCATCCCTGTTTTTCTGCACCAATGCAATAAATCATTCGCGGTGTTGATAGGAAATGGCAGATCTACTTCCGCTTTTCCTCCGCTGGTATCGCCTTCCTTTACTACAAACCCTCCACCGATAGAGAAAAAGGTCTCGCTCCATTGTTCTCCCTTTTTTGTTTCTACTAAAAAAGTTAGTCCATTAGGATGAAACGCCAGTGAATCGTGGTATAAAAACTGTACTTGTTCTTTAATAATAAAAGGAATAGCCACTTTGCCACCCAGCATTAACTCCTGGTTGGTATCTATCGTTTTGATTTTGGGAGTAATACTGTTTACATCAATGGTCACAGGATCTTCACCGGTAAGTCCCATTAGTACGGCAATATCAGTTCCGTGGCCTTTGCCTGTTTTAGCCAGCGAACCGTATAATAATACTGTTACAGAGGCAATCTGGTCTAATGTGGTAGCAGATTCAATGGTTTCTATACATTTAAGTGCTGCTTTCCAGGGCCCTAATGTATGTGAGCTGGAAGGACCAACTCCAATCTTAAACATGTCAAAAACAGAA
>CALPNW020000251.1 GCA_943325035.2 Sphingobacterium thalpophilum
GGTCAGCACTTGTGCTTACCCTTATAATTCAATATTTGTATGCAGGTGTTCCTCCGCCGGGTTTTTTTGGTAGTATTTATTAGTTTCCTGTTTTTTTCTCTGGCAGCTTTTGCCGGAAAGCACTATGGATCTGACGTATTCGCAAACGGAGATCTATCTGTTCCTGAACCACAGGATACTTTTCCTGTGCCTTACCGTATTACGAATCAGTTGTTTTATCTGCAAAGAACCACCAACACCAATACCATCGTTTATTCATTGAATATTGGCAAAGATGGTAAACTGATTGAGTCTAATCCGGTTAAAGTTTTCTGGATCCGTTATCCGGAGGGAGGAATGATCAAAGACCTCAACATGCTTCAAAAAACATTTGCTTACGGTACATTGAGCCACAAGAATACCGATGGAAGTTTTGCCATCTCGCTGGTGTCGTATAAAAAATACGAGATGACCTTAAAAAAATCGCCTAAGAATAATGGCTTTGCCATTCATTCTCTGATCAATAAAAGAGATGCAATCCTAAGTAGGATTTTTGTAAAGATCGATCCGGGAGGATCTCTGTTCAGTCCAAATATTGCTTATGTGGAAGTACTTGGAAGGGACGCAGAAACAGGTAAGCCATTGATGGAAAGATTCAAGCCTTAGCTGGCAGTAATTGCATTTCGGGTAACCAGCAATGCAATCCGGTAAAATAAATAGCCAAATATAAACGCAGCAATGACGTCGATGGTATAATGAACATGCTGTACCAATACCAGTATGCCAATTAGTACAGAAGAAATAATCAGTATCCACCGGTCAGTTGTATGTTTCATACTCAGGCCCATGATAAAGAGGGTAGCAGTATGACCAGAAAAAAAGAGGTCTTTGGTCATGAATTTGCTGCCGTAATAAAGCGTACTGAGTGGATCTTTCAGCTCAATTAAACCTGCTGGCGGATCCAGCGGAACGAGCAGCAAAGTAAGTGTTCGGCCAACCAGCATCAAAAAGTACGACCATACCACCAGTAATAATGTTTCAGGATACTGAATGCTGCGAAACAGGGTAAATCCAATCATACTCCAGATGATCAGAAAAGTGGGTACAGAAACATTATAGGCATTAAAGGAGGTCAGCACAAAATCATTGAGCTGATAGCCATCCCTTTGTTCGAGGTATTCAAAAAAGCCGGTGATAAACGGTACCATTGCCAACAAGCCTCCGATTCCACCTATCAGTAGTATCCGGAATGATTTATTCTGCCAGCTGTTTGCCCATTTTTCGCCCACATTCATACTCATGCTGCAATGTTACAACTTGAAATTAAAAACTACAGGAACTTCATTGCAGAAATTGGTTACTGCAATCAATAATGCCAGCGTACAAATGCTTCCATGGCAGCATATTTAGTTAATCCAAGATCTGCATAAAGATTAGCAGTATTGGCATTTCTGTCTTCTGCCCGCTGCCAGAATTCACGGCTATCGGCTCCCTGAAAAGGAACAGCATCTTTTTGAGACTGGTGTATAAAAATACCAAAACGTTTTTTCTTAACCTGGTCAGGGCTCATAGGAATGGCCATTTCAATTTCAGCAATATCCCATTCCTGCCAGGCTCCTTTATACAACCAAACCCAGCAGTCTTTGATCCATGGATCTCCTGCCGCTTTAATTCTTTTCAATGCCTCAAAAATGGCTTCCAGACAAACTTTATGCGTGCCATGCGGATCGGCCAGATCGCCGGCGCAGAAAACCTGGTGCGGTTGTATTGTACGGAGCAGTTCCATTGTTAGGAGAATATCTGCTTCACCCAGTGGTTTCTTTTCTACAGCGCCTGTTTCATAAAAAGGCATATTCATAAAATGACAACGGTCTTCTGATAGCCCTACATACCTGCAGGTAGCTTTTGCTTCTCCTCTGCGGATCAGTCCTTTGATGGCCCGGATTGCTTCGGTATCCATCTGGTCTTTTTGTTTGGAGGCAATGAATTCGCGGGCAACCTGTAGTTGTTCCTGGCTCTTGCTGTTATCGATACCAAACATTTCTTCAAAGCCAACTGCAAAATCAATGAATCTTGTTACAAACTCATCGGATACTGCAATGTTTCCGCTGGTTTGATAGGCCACATGTACTTCATTTCCCTGATCGTGTAAACGCATGAACGTTCCTCCCATACTGATGATATCATCATCTGGGTGAGGAGAGAAGATTAAACATTTCTTGGGGTAAGGGAAACTTCTTTCGGGGTGTGCAGGAATCACTGCATTGGGTTTGCCTGCAGGCCATCCGGTAATGCTGTCTCTGAGCATATAAAACACCTCAAGGTTGATTTCATAGGCATCCCCCTGTTCAACCAGCAGATCAGACAATCCATTTTCTGTATAATCCAGGGAAGTTAAACTAAGCACCGATTTTTTCAGTTTAAGTGCCAGGTGAACCACTGCTCTTTTTATGAGTGCTTTGGTCCAAACACAGTCTCCGGCCAGCCAGGGAGATTTTATTCTGGTGAGCTCTGCAGAGGCAGGTTCGTCTAAAATAAACGTACAGTTATCGTGCTGTTGTAATATACTTGCAGGAATGGTTTCTGTAACATTGCCCTCTACTGATTTTGCAACAATGGAAGCTTTATTGCCCCATGCCATCAACAGTATTTTCCTTGCTTTTAAGATAGTGCCGATTCCAACCGTTACCGCTAAGCGGGGAACTTTGGAAATAGAGTGGAATTCGTAGGAGTTGGCTATTCTGGTATTGTTTTCCAGATTCACCAGTCTGGTTTTAGACATAATACTCGAGCCCGGCTCATTAAAGCCAATATGCCCGTTTTGTCCTATGCCAAGAATCTGCAAGTCTATACCACCGGCTTCTTCTATGGACTTTTCATAAGATTCACAGTATTTTTTCATTTCATCCTTTGGCGCATTGCCATTGGGCAGATGAATATTGGCCGGATCTATGTCTATATGATTGAACAAGTGACGATGCATAAAGCTCCAGTAACTCTGGTAGGCTTCTTTGTCTATGGGGTAGTATTCATCGAGGTTAAAGCTGATTACATTTTTAAAACTCAATCCTTCGTGTTGGTGCATCCTTACCAGTTCGGCATACAAAGCAATA
This sequence comes from Sphingobacterium thalpophilum, assembly GCA_943325035.2. Taxonomy (GTDB): domain Bacteria; phylum Bacteroidota; class Bacteroidia; order Chitinophagales; family Chitinophagaceae; genus Sediminibacterium. The sequence continues at coordinate 3,093 of CALPNW020000251.1, forward strand.
GGAGTAGAGCCAGTGGCTAAACCCA
>CALPNW020000252.1 GCA_943325035.2 Sphingobacterium thalpophilum
AGCAGTTGTATATTTTGCAGGAAGGTAAGTTTCCGCAAAATTCAGGTCTTCCAGAATTTGTTTATAAACAGCGTCTACGGTGCTTCTGGCAAGGTTGTAATCGGTTAATCCGGTATTGCCATTCAGCCTCAAAGGAAGTCCGGGAGTGTTGCCGTTATTATCGCGGTAAGGCTTTGCATACAGCTGCAATAAAGAATAATAGGCAACTGCCCTTAATGCTTTTGCTTCTGCTGCATAATTAATATTAAGTGCATCACTCAACACCGATACCGGTGTTGATTTAAGGCCAGCCAGAAAAACATTACAGGCGTTGATGGATTGATAGGATTGCTGCCAAACCACGTTTACATCTGTTGTGCTTGGATCTGCCAGCAGCATGTAAGTTAATCCACCCTGTAAAGGGTTCTGATTGGTACTGATGAATTCCCCTGAACGTGCGTCACTGTAAAGCAAATAGTTACTACCCCACAAACCGGTACCCTTGAAAGTTGCATACATGCCATTTACAAGATTGGAAATTCTTGCAGGGGTACTGAATGCAGAGGCATCGGAAATTAATGTGGTAGGTACGGGGTATAAAGTATCAGACTTGTTGCAGGCAAATAAGGTTGCTGCTATAGTGAAGCCTGTTATATAGGATCGTATTGATTTCATGATTGCGGGGTTTAAAAGTTAATTTTAAGGCCAACAGTTATTGTTTTGGCATTCGGCGTCATATTTCTGTCGAATCCCTGGGTAGCAGTTGCATTATCTGTAGTAGTAACTTCAGGATCCGATCCCGGATAAGAAGTAATTAAAGCCAGATTCTGTCCGCTAACATAAAACTTCAAATTAGAAAGTTGTAATTTTTTCAGGTACTTATCGGGTAAATTGTAACTGAAAGTGATGTTCTTTAATCTTACATAATCACTCGAATACACGTTTGCTGTTATAGGAAGTGAATATCCCCATGAGGTGAAATCTCCGTCCTGTACTCTTGGCACATCGGTGATATCTCCTGGTTTCTGCCAACGGTTTAAGATGAGCGTTGAATTATTTGCAAAACGGTTATCCATTAAAGTGCCCTGTGTGCCATAGTACATAAATCCTCCAAACTGGTAGGTGAATAGTAAATCCATTTCCAGGTTTTTATAACGAAGGGTATTGTTAAATCCACCATATATTTTTGCAGCGGTATTTTTGTAAACCACACCATCATTGGTAGTGGTTACTGCAGGGGCTTTTGTTCCATCTTCATATTCCCACTGAAATTTTCCGGCAGCAGGAACCTGCTGGTACAATACCTTTTTGCCAGCCTTATTGAGGAAAACCCTTCTTCCTGAAGCAGCATCCACTCCATCAGTTCTGATTGCATAGATCATACCCACAGAATAACCAGGCAATGAAATAGATACCAGATCGGTAGATCCGCCCAATCCGTTGATCAGCAAACTGGAAACATCCGGTGATAAGGCAGTCACTTTATTGTCATTGAATGAAAAGTTCATTCCGGTAGACCAGGTAAAATTTTTAGTTATTACAGGTGTTCCGTTCAAACCAATTTCAACTCCTTTGTTGTACATAGAACCCACGTTAGACAATACTGAATTCTGAGGGCTGCCCGGTAAGCCTGCAGAAGCAGGTGTAGGTACACCAAAGATCAAACCGTCTATATTGTTCTTATAGTAAGAAACGTCTGCAGTTAATCTGCCATGCAGCATACTAAGGTAGAGGCCAATATCTGTTTTCTTGCTGGTTTCCCATTTCAGGTCTTCATTACCACTTGCTGAATAAAACAGCCCTGGTAAGCCACCGTATAAGTTGGCAGAATAAGAGGAGAGTGTTGCATAATCACCAATGCCGGCAATATTTCCTACTTTACCGTAACTGGCTCTCAGTCTTACAGTTTCAAAAATTTTAGATACAGCGCTGTTTTTCCAGAACTCTTCGTTACTCAGTTCCCATGCACCGGCAGCCGACCAGAACATACCTGATTTATTGTTTTTACCCAATAAAGAAGTCTGGTCTTTTCTTAAGCTGGCAGTTAAGAAATATTTTTTGTCGAAATTATACTGCAATCTGCTGAAGAGAGAGTTGAAGTATTTGTAATAAACCTGGTTTGAGGTATTGGAAATTACAACTGTACCGAAACCACCCTGAAGATTAGAATAAAAAGGATCAGACTGGTTGGTTCTGTTTAAACCAAACTGATCACCTGTTTTATTCTGTACTTCCTGACCCAGCAGTAAATTAGTGCTGTGTTTGTTAAAGGTTCTGTCTACAGTAAGGGTATTGGTCCAGCTGAAGCTTTCTCTTTTAGCAGAAATTCCTGTAGAACTACCATTAGAACTTACACCTTCGTTTGTTCTTGGATCGAAGTAACGGTTGGTTCTGCTGTAGATATTATCTATGCCGTAGAGCGTTTTGAATGTGATCCAGCTGGTTGGATTAATTTGTGCATAGATATTAGACTGAATGATATTATTGCTTGTGTTATCATCATTGTAATTAAGCGTAATCACCGGGTTGGTATAACCCATTCTTGTTGTGGAGGTAAGGTGACCCTGATTGTCCATCAGACCCAGATTAAGACCTGTTGCGTTGAAAGAACCGTCTTTGTTATATGGTCCGATAATAGGAGCAGCCACCAGCGCCAGACGGTAAGCAACTGAATTACTTGCAGAAGAACTCACCCCGTTTCCGGTAGACAAAACAGCAGTAGTGATATTGTTACTGTAGTTTGTTTTAGATCCAACGGTAAGCCATGAATTTACTTTATGATCAATATTGTAAGTAACAGACTTACGGCCAAAATCATTGCCTTTTAAAATACCTTCCTGCTTGGTATAACCAAGAGAGAAATAATATTTAGTGGTTTGATTAGAACCGGAAAGGCTGATGGTATGGTTCTGAGACATTCCGGTTCTGAAAATATAATCATACCAGTTTGTTCTTACAATATTACCATCGGGTCCTACTGAAGTACCATAGAAATTGGTAGTTGCATTGTAAGTACCTGCATTTACCAATCCTTCGTTCTTTATTTCGAGGTACTGGTCTGCATCAAGAATAGCGGCCAGTCTGGTAGCTTCGCTCGATGAAACG
>CALPNW020000253.1 GCA_943325035.2 Sphingobacterium thalpophilum
ATATAAAACCCTTGTTTTCTTATATGGTCCGTTACCAGACTGATCTGGTCCATGCCATCTGTACCTTTAACCAGCCGGAGATCCAGATCAGCTGTTGCTGTAGAAGGTATCACATTAGCGGCCAGTTTTCCCGTGCCGGCACTCTGCATTCCGTTGATACTTAATGAGGGCAGCATGATAGATTCCGCAAGAGACCGGCCTTTCATTTCGGGCACTATAAAACCCAGTTCGGCTTTCATCATAGCGTCCACAAAGGGAATTTCATTCAATGCTTTTTTTTCGGCAAGAGATAAAGGAACCACTTTATCATAAAATCCTTTCACCAGTACTTTTCCATTATCATCTTTCATAGATGCCAGTAACCTGCTTAGCTGCAAAGCAGGATTAGGTGCCCAGTTACCATAATGTCCGCTGTGCAACGGCCTTTTACTTCCATATACAGTAACCGATAAACCGGCATCACCTCTTGCACCAAAAAAAACAGTCTTCCTGCCAGACTGGTGCACAGGTCCATCACAAATGATCCAGCAATCCGATTGCAATAAAGAAGCATTCTGCTGAAGTATTTCATTCAGGTGTGCAGACCCGCTTTCTTCTTCGCCTTCAAAAAAGAATTTAATATTAAACGTGGGTTTTAAGCCGGTTGCTTTAATTGCTTCGTAAGCCATTAAGATGGCTGTTACTCCAGCCTTGTCATCGGAAGAGCCTCTTCCGAAAATTCTCCATTCGGGATTAAGTTTTGTTTGTGCATGGTAACTGATAACCCGGGTATTTGCATTTAACGGACCATCCAGTAGAACAGGTTTAAAAGGGTGTAATCCCTTTGCCCATTTTGTACTGTCAACGGGTTGTCCGTCGTAGTGTGCATAAAAAATAATGGTTTGGGTTGCACCCGGAGTGATCACTTCACCATATACAGCGGGCGGCAAATTTTTATCGGAAGCATGCAGCAACTTCACATTCTGGATAGAACGTGTAGTCATCATTTCCATGATATGCGATGCGTTGATCCGGATGTCTTCCGGCACAGATGCAATATTAGGAATTGATAAAAAAGACATCAGTTGTTCGAACCAACGATTTTCCTGCTGCTCTCTGTATGTTCTGATTTTTTTGATATCCGGAGATTGTGCACCGGCCATCAATAAAAAAAAGAAACAACATGCAGTAAAAAAGATCTTCCTCATTTTGCTAATTTATTGCTGAAAGTTACAGCTACTGATAGTAAGATGTGTTCAGGTTAGGATTTGCTTTTTCAGCAGCTTCAATAATACTGAAATCGGATAATATCAGGGCCTGGTTTCTCTTTACACAAACATCATGTTCAAAATGAACAGAAGGCATCCCATCACGGGTTCTGATAGTCCATCCATCTTCATCCGTGTAAACATCTTTTGTGCCTAAATTAATCATAGGCTCAATAGCCAGTACCAGATTTTCTTTTAGCTTAGGGCCGCTGCCGCGTTTGCCATAATTGGGCATTTGAGGATCTTCATGCAGGCTTCTGCCGAGCCCATGACCAACCAGTTCTCTTACAACACCATAGCCCCTTTTAATTTCTGTATGTTCCTGTATGGCAAAAGCTATATCGCCAATGCGATTATTGACAATGGCTTTTTCAATTCCTTTATATAAAGACTCCTTTGTTACTTTAACAAGTTCTATTACTTCAGGAGCAGCATCACCTATGATGAACGTATAGGCATGGTCTCCATGCCAGCCATTCAGTATAACACCAATATCAATAGAAACAATATCACCCTCTTGCAATGGCACATTATTCGGGAAACCATGTACCACTACATCGTTTACCGAAGCACAAACCGTATACGGATACCCTCTATAGTTTAAAAAAGAAGGTACCCCTTTTTGTTCTTTAATATAATCCGCGCATAGCTGGTCTATCTGAAGAGTGGTCATACCCGGTTTAAGCACTTTAGCCACTTCTGTGAGGGTTTTACTCACCAGCAAAGCGGCCTCTTTCATTAAAGCAACTTCAGCATCCGTTTTATAGATAATCATATTATTTCTTCTTGTCATGATAAAAAAATAAACCTGTCTGACAGTGCCAGACAGGTTTACAAAGATCGTTATTATTTATGACTAAATAGGAGAAGCAGAAGGTGTTTGTCTACCCTGAACTCTTCCGCTTTTCATCAATCCATCATACTGACGCATTAACAGGTATGTTTCTATTTGCTGTAAAGTATCCAGAACAACACCTACCATGATCAATAAAGAAGTTCCTCCAAAAAATGTACTGAATCCCTGGGTAACGCCTAAACGTTGAGCAAACCCTGGTAAAATACCTACAAAGGCAAGAAAAATTGCTCCGGGTAATGTGATTCTATCCATGATTGCACCAATATAATCAGCTGTTGGCTGACCAGGTTTAACACCCGGAATAAATCCATTATTACGTTTCAGGTCTTCTGCAATCTGCTTCGGGTTAAAAATCAGTGCGGTGTACAGGAATGTAAATCCAATAACCATCACAGAATAAATTACCATATACCAGACATTGCTGTGATCATTAAAGATCTTAACAATACCCTGTGCAGAATCAAGATTGGTAAATGAAGCTAAAGTTGGCAGGAACATAATTGCCTGAGCAAAAATGATTGGCATTACACCGGCACTGTTTACTTTAACAGGAAGAAACTGTCTTGCACCACCAAATTGCTTGTTACCAATGATCTGTTTGGCATAATTAACAGGAATCTTTCGCAAGCCCTGAACCAGAATGATGAGACCCATAATGATTGTTACCAGAATGGCTATCTCTATCAGGAAGATTAATAATCCACCGCCACCGCTTACACCTTTTGCGCCAAACTCCTGAATAATAGATTGCGGGAGACGGGCAAGGATACCAACCATGATGATAATGGAAGTACCATTACCTAAACCTTTGTCCTGAATTCTTTCACCAAGCCACATTACAAACAGTGTACCTGCAGTTAGAGTGATTACAGTAGAGAACCAGAAAAATGGTTTGTATGCAGGAAGGATAGCTTCAGCATAACCCGGACTGTTTAAGTAAGCAACATATGCACCAGCCTGAAAAGC
>CALPNW020000254.1 GCA_943325035.2 Sphingobacterium thalpophilum
AGAACCTGGTAAAAGTGTATGCCATACTTAAAACAGAGGGCGACATGAGTTATATAGACCACCTCGATGTTGCGCGTATAGATTATTGTTACTTTGGAAACAGCAAGCCATTCCGGATCCGGATCGTAAATAAGTTCAATGACAATTACGATCATTACTACATCAAACAGGCCGATGCCAGCAGGGTGTATGGATTAGAGCTGGAGCATATGCTCTCTCCTAACCGGATGACCTACTTTACCTGCAAAGACACACTGATAGAAGAACATATACCCGGAATACCCGGAGATATTTTTATCAGGGATTACATGAACGACAAGCATACCAACCAGATCAGGCTGGCCAAAGAATTTGTAAAATTCAATGAACGTTGTTTTGTACAATTACTGGGAGATATGCGTGCATATAATTTTGTGGTAAATATTATTCCGGATATAGAAGATTATCAATACAGGATCCGCGCTATTGATTTTGACCAGCAGGCTTACGAAGGGAAAAAGAATTTATACCTCCCCCAGTTTTTTAAAGAGAACCAGCCTTTTGTGAAAATTGTAATGAAGCACCTGAATCCACAGTCTATTGAACAATACCAGGCAGAAGAAAAGACAATGATGGCATTCCGACTGGTATCATCCCGTTACCGGATAAAAGAATTGCTGGACATCATGAATGATGATCCTATTTCAAAGCCCGAAAAAATAGAACAACTAAGGGCTTCTCTTGCAGAACATTTTGAAAATCTGAGTTACCTGAAAGCCAGCACCATGGGGCAACTGGTGAAAATTCATTTAAAACAGGGGCTGCTGAAATTATTAAAACAGGTGACTAAAACAAGGAATAAAATTGCTGATTAGTGCTGTTATGCTACCACCCAAACAATGCTTAGCCCATCTGTTAAACGGTAAGGCAACTGCAGATTTTTTTGGAAATCCTTTTTAGTAAACACAGCCTCCATCACTCCTTCCTGCAAGTAATCAACATGTTGTATGCGCATCACCTCGCTGAAATCAATATCACCCTTCCCCCACCATTTAAACATGGCTTCTTTGGCACTCCATAATAAGGTCAGCTGTGCAATCAGTTGATCCTATTAGAAGTGACTGATCTTTTCAAGATCCTCCGGGTGCAGAAACTTGTGTTTAATACGATCTACCCTTGGTGTAACCATTTCAACATCAATACCAACACCAGTGGTACTGCTTACGATGGCCGCTGCATAATCACCACTGTGCGAAATGGAAAAGTGAAAACGTTCCCCTGGTAAAAAGGGTTTTCTGGTATCTGCAATTTCAATGAGTTCTAGCGGGAAATCCGGAAACAGAAAAGGCAGCAGATACCTTCCGGCTAAATGCTGTAATTGTTTGTGCGGATGGGCTACTGACTGAAGCAATGGTACTTTTTGCAGAAAGAAAGAAGCAGCTTCGGTGATCTTCCAAACAGCTAGTTTGGTGGTATCGTTGATATTTTGTTGATAATAGAGTGGCACAGCAAAAATTAAGCAGTTATATATTGCACCATTGCAAACTATTGGTAATTCAGCTATAAAAGTACAGGAATGATTTTAAGTGATCTGCGCATTTTAGAAGAAATTGAGAAGGGTACCATTAAAATTGAACCCTATGATCGTGGAGATCTGGGTAGCAATAGCTATGATGTACACCTGGGGAAATGGCTGGCTGTATATGTAGATGCCGTTCTGGATGCAAAAAAACACAATAAGATTACCTATATCGAAATCCCTGAAGAAGGTTATATCCTTCAGCCAACCGGTTTTTACCTGGGGGTCACCGAAGAATACACCGAAACGCATGCACATGTACCTTTTTTAGAAGGCAAATCATCTACCGGCCGTTTAGGCATCGACATTCATGCTACCGCAGGAAAGGGAGATGTAGGCTTTTGCGGTAACTGGACGCTGGAGATCTCCTGCAAGCAACCTGTAAAGGTTTACAGGGGCATGCCGATTGGTCAATTGATCTATTTTCCGGTGGATGGGGAAATAGGCACTAAATACAACCAGAAAGCCAATGCCAAATACAGTGGTCAGCCCAATATGCCGGTGGAAAGTATGATGTGGAAGAACAAGTTTTAGTTCAGTTTATAAATGGCTGCGTTCAGAATAGTGGCAAAACTTACCCAGAACAAATAAGGCCATAGCAGGTAGGAAGCAGTACGTGATAGCTTCCAGAAATGAACAATGGTAAGCAGGATAAATACCCACATGGCCATAATTTCTACAAGCGCCCAGCCTGTTTGATGGAATTTGAAAAACAGGATCGACCAGAAAAAATTAAGGGCAAACTGTACCAGAAATAACTGTATCGCTAATTTGCGTTCTGCAGAAACCGGCTTTTTCCAGATCAGATAAAAGCTATAGCCCATCAGGGTATACAGGGTTGTCCAGACTGGTCCAAAGAGCCAGTTTGGAGGATTGAAAGAAGGTTTATTCAGTGTTGCATACCAAACCGGGATTTCAGTAACAGTAAAAATTCCTCCCAGAGAGCCAAGTCCAACGGTAAATAAAATGGAAACAATTAATTTATAAATATTTTTCATTGTGCTGTTTTACTTATTCATGATTGTTACTTTTCTAAATCCTTCCCCTCTTTTTACTATAGGCAATTAACCAGCCAATTACTTCATCGTAACTGTTAATACCGCGCAATTGTTTATTAAACTTCAGGTACTGGTCATAAAGATCAGCACTAACAGGGGCAATTTTATTGCTGCGTTCCATGAAAAACCGTCGGATTTCTTTACGGTCTTTCTTAACCAGTGAGTCGATATGGGTACGGTTATAATCCAATACCATTTCAAGGGCTTTAAAGCTGCTGTCCTGTGCATACAGTAAAAACTCCTGACCCTGGGCATACCCCAGCAGATCGAGGTACACGGAGTAGTTAAAATAAGCATTCCCTGAAACCGACGCTGCCAGATAGCCTACGAAATTGGCCTCACTTTCACTGGCATAACCTAACTGGTGCGCAATTTCATGGCAGGTTATATAAGGTAGCAGTATTCCGGGGATATCT